>JBILBP010000035.1:0-12285 GCA_044353645.1 Planctomycetota bacterium
ACCGGGGACTCAGACTGAAATCTACGCTCTCAGAGAGGCGCAAGCCGCGTCGAGAGCAGCAAGCCTGCCGAACGAATCTTTAGGAACGGTCGAAGCTCACTTGCGGATGGGCCGCCAGCTCATTGAGGAGGCGCTCATCAGCGGCGATGGTCAACAGGACTTGATCGCCGTCGAAGTCCTCGGCGTGGATCGCCGCCCGCGAACGGATGTGCGCATCCAAAGCCCCCTCAGTGGCCGGATAGCGGATGGTGACCTTCTTGATCGCGCTCTGGATGACCTCGGCAATCATTGCCCGCAACTGGTCGAGGCCTTCGCCGCTGAGCGCACTCACCGCCACGCTATGCTTGTGCCGGCGACGCACCGCCGAGAGCACCGTCTTACTCGGGCAGCAATCGACCTTGTTGAAGACCACCACCACTGGAATGTCGCCGGCGGCGATCGTGGCGAGCACCGTATCGACGGCACGCATCTGCTCTTCCATCACCGGGCTGGCGCTGTCGACAACATGCAGCAGCAGGTCGGCCTCGCGGACTTCCGACAAGGTCGCGTGGAAGCTAGCGATGAGACTGTGCGGCAGATTGCGGATGAAGCCGACGGTATCCGAGAGCACGACGTTCTTGTGGGCCTCGATGTGCAGCCGCGCGGTGCGCGTATCAAGCGTGGCGAACAGCCGATTCTCAGCCAGGACGCCGGCATTGGTCAGGGCGTTCATCAACGTCGATTTGCCGGCATTGGTGTAGCCAACGAGGGCGATGGTGAAGGCCTCCTTGCGCGCCTTGACCGTGCGATCACTGCGCTCGGCGATTTCTTCGAGCTTGCCCTTGAGATCCTGGATGCGCTTCTTCAGCTGCCGACGATCCATCTCGATCTGTTTCTCGCCGGTGCCCGAGAGGAAACCCGAGCCCGAGCCGGAATTGCCGCCGACCGTCTGGCGATCGAGATGGGTCCACATCCGCCGCAAGCGGCCCTTGGTGTATTCCATTTTCGCCAGCTCGACTGCGAGCATGGCTTGATGCGTCCGCGCATTGCCGGCGAAGATCTCGAGGATCAGCTCGTCGTAGTCGAGCACACGGACTGCCGTCTCTTCTTCGATGTTGCGCTGCTGACGCGGCGACAACTGGACATCGAAAACCACTTCCTTGGCATCGTGGCCGGCGAGCAGGGCCTTGATCTCGTCGATCTTGCCGCTGCCGATGTAGGTACCGGGAACCGGCTTGGCGAGATGCTGGGCGATCGTCGCCACTACCGTCCTACCAGCGGTATCGAGGAGGCTGATCATTTCCTGGGTGCGGTCGGCTTCCAGCTCGCGCTCATGCGCGCAGCCGGCGATGACCAGCACCACAGGGATGGTGGCGGAAATGGTAGGTTTGAGGACGGCCTTCATGCGGTGTGTCCATTGGAGCACGGGGATGATCTGGGGCAACCTCCCAACTCCCTTCTTGCCGTGGCGCGTTCACGTGCTCGACTGTGAGCATGAAGGACCGTGCTCCATGAAGGACCGTGCTCCATGAAGAACTGTGCTCCATGAAGAACCGTGCCCCATGAAGGACTGTGCAGCATGAACGACTCGCCGAAGGTCATCCGCTTCCCTGGACTTGGCGGACGCAAGGCGGATAGCGGACCAGCGGAGAAATCCGAGAAAGCTGAAAAATCCGAGAAAGCTGAGAAAGCAGCGAAAGCCCCTGAAATCGGTGCCGACGGCCTGACCGACGACCAACGCAAGGCGATCCAGGTCATCCTCAGCGGCATGACCTTCGTCCTCGTCGGTATCAAGCCCACCGAGCGTGGCGCCGATTTCTTTACTTCGGTGCACGGGGATGGCGGTGAATTGCGTAATGCCCAGGAGCACCTCGACGGGGTCATCGCCCGCGCCTTCAGCAAAAAAGGCATCTGAGCCCAAGACCCGCAGCCCCCAGACGGACTAGCCCTCTACGACGGCGGATCATTCACCGAGCGGTAGTAACCCGAGGCCTCGGCGCGCTCGCGGGTCAGGTACTTGATGGCCACGACGCGATTGCCGCGGGCATTGTAGACGACCTTGTCCATGAGGTGGCGGATGAGGTGGATGCCGTAGCCGCCCATGCGCTTGCCACTGGAACGGCGATGATCGATATGGCCCAAGGGATCCTGACTCGGATCGGGCACCGCCAGCGGGTCGAAGCCGGTGCCTTCGTCTTCGATATAGACGATGACCTTGCCCGGGAGAATCCGGCAACCGAAGGTCACCTTCTTCGATTTGTCATTGCGATTGCCCCATTCGATGGCGTTGCGACCGAGCTCCTCGAGGGCCAGACGGACTTCGCTGGCGGCCGGCTCGGGCATGCTGAATTTTTCGAGCAGACCGATGAATTTGCGATACTTGAAGAGCACCGAGCCATCGGTCTTGCCGCTGACCTCGAACCAGCCATGGGGGTCGAATTCGACATTCAGATGGGTGGTCAGCAACGGCATATGCTGCAAGGCATTGGTCGCCGACTGGACGAGATCATCTATGGTCACCGGCTTGACCAGATAATCACAGGCCCCCAGGCGCAGGCAGCGGACGATGGTGTCGTCTTGACCGAGGGCGGTGAGCATGATCACCGCTGCCTGGTACTGACGTCGATTCAATTCCGCGAGCAGGCCCTCGCCATCGAGACGCGGCATGATGATATCGCTGACGATGAGATGGAAGCCATCGGGATTGGCCTCGATCTTGGCGATCGCATCCAGGCCATCCACCGCCGTCGTGACCTTGATCTGATCGCTGATTTCAGCGATGGTCTCGGCGGTGTGACGGCGCAGCGCGGGCATGTCCTCGACCACCAAGACGCAGGCGCTCTGCTCGGGGCGGAAGTCGGGGATGAGCATGGTCATGCGGATATCGCTTCGGAGATGGGTTCGGCTTGGTGCGGGATGCAGATCCGAAATGAGCAGCCGCATCCATGCGAGCCGTCGGACAAGGCGACCGAGCCGCCATGCAGATCGACGATCGCCTTGACAATCGCCAGTCCCAGCCCCACGCCTTCTCCGCGGGCGGCGGCCAAACCACGATGGGCGAAGGGCAGGAAGATGCGTGCCCGATCGGCTTCCGGAATTCCAGAGCCAGTATCGCTGACGGTGAAACGCGTTTCGACCTCATCGGCGTCGATGGTCACCGCCACATGTCCACCCTTGGGCGTGAACTTACGGGCATTATCCACGAGGTTGATCAGTACTTGGAGAATGCGTCGACGATCGAGGTTAGCCATCTTGCCGGCCAGGGACGCATCCGATTGCCAGCCCACCTGCAGGCCGGCCTGGCGCAGCACCGGCTCGGTGGCAGCGCGCAGATCTGCGACCAGCTCGGTCAGGGCGATCGGACTGCGGCGAATCGCCATCTGCCGGGCATCAAGGGTCGAGAGATCGAGGAGATCGTTGATCAGCGCCAACAGCTGGTGGCCGTTGCGATTGATGGCCTGAATGAAGTCCTGGTGACGTTTGTTCACCTTGCCGCCCTCGCCGGTAAGGATCAGGTCGCTGAAGCCGATGATGCTCGACAGCGGCGTGCGCAAGTCATGGCTGATGCGGGCGAGGAACTCGGTGCGCCGATGATCGATCTCCAGAAGATGCTGTTTTTCATGTTCGAGACGCTCCTTCTCAGCCAACAATTGCACATTGGCTTGGAGGACATCGAGCGTGAGGGAGTCGGGGGTTGGATTAGGCACGGGCAAGCATCGCAGTGGGGTGAGCATACACCGGTAATGACGTCCTGCGCAATCCCGGTTCTGGCGGCTAAATTGCCGTGTTGCGATGGTAGTCCAGCACTTGCATCAGCAGGAAAACGTCACCCTACGCGCAGCTGAAGCATTTGCATCGCTTGTACTGGCGAGGGTTGCCGAACTGGTTCATAGAGGACGTCAACGCTCCCGTTCATTGAACGACTCTCAAGCACGCGTCGGCGGGACCGGCGCGCGCACCAACGCTCGCGGATGGAAGCGGCGATGGATCTCGACCAGGCGCTTGCCATCGACATGCGTGTAGCGCTGGGTGGTGGTGAGATTGGCGTGGCCCAGCAGCTCTTGCACCGCCCGCAGATCGGCACCATTCTGCAGCAGGTGGGTAGCGAAGCTGTGACGCAGCAAATGGGTATAGACCGGTCGTCCGAGGCCGGCCAATTCCGCGGTCTGCCTGACAATCGACCATAGCACCTGGCGCGACAGGGGCAGACCGCGAGCCGAGAGCAGCAAGGCGTCCTGGGCCGGCGCGCGCAGCAGCGTCGGACGCAATTCGACGAGGTAGCGCTTGAGGTAATAGCGCGCCTTGTCGCCGATCGGGACCATGCGTTCCTTGCGGCCCTTGCCCTGCAGACGCACCAGCGCCCGGCCTTCCTTGAAGTCGCCGACACCGATGGTGCAGACTTCCGAGGCCCGCCCGCCGCAGGCATACAGCAGCTCGAGGGCCAAGCGGTCGCGTAGCCGCAACGGGCCATCGCCGACCGATTCCAGCAGCAGTTCGACTTCGGCCGGCGAGAGCACCGCGGGCAGTTCGTTCCAGAGGTGCGGCAGCGGGGCCAAGGCCACCCGGTCGCGTTCGAGCCGGCGCTCGAGCACCAGCCAGCGCACGAACATGCGCAAGGCGACGAGGCTTCGCGCGAGACTTGCCGGGGCATTGTCGCGTTCATCGCGCAACCACCCCAGGATCCGTCCGACCTCATCGGCGCCGACCGTGGCGATGGTCAGTCCCAAGGCGCTGAAGGCCGCATGGATCTTGGTCAGATCATGGCTGTAGCTGGTCAGGGTATTGGCCGAGAGCCCGAGTTCGAGCCGGCAATACGCCAGGAAGCCAGCGACGTCGTCGTTCACCGCTGGTATTTTTCCAGGCGTGGGCATGCCTGCAGCGTGATCCGTTTCCGCCTCTATGCCATCGCCGCCCTGCTCGCCGTCAGCCTCCTGCTCAGCGGCTGCGTGTGGCTGCGCCTGCTCGACCTCAAGAATCAATTCGCTGAGTTCGATCGCTTCATCGACGTCCCTCCGGGATCAGGCATCGAACTGCGTTTTCGCCATCCGCTCCTGTTCGCCGAGGATCTCGACACCGTGATCCGCGCCCAACCGACGGCGACGGCGACTTCCGGCAGCGGCACCGAGACGCTCACCGTGCGCAGCTATGCCTTCACGCACGTACCCGCCGCCGATGCCGATCCGGCCAGCGCCGAAACCATCCTCGTGCTCACCGCCGGCATTGTGCATGGGAAGCTAACTTTCGTCGACTTGCCGGAAGAAATCTTCCGCGTCCTGCCGCGCGAGCTGGTACTGCGCGCGATGCGTTCGCTGGGCCGGGCGACCATCGATCGTACGACGCGCAGCGCCGCCAGCACCGTCGATCTGCACGACCTGGCCACACCGCTACCCACCGGCGCCGCCCTGGTGGCGCTCTTCGGCCAGCCCAACCAACTGACCCTGCACGACGGGAAGATCCGCGCCCTGTGGCGCTATCGCCTGGAAGGGACCTCGCTGCGCGACGATCATCAGCCGGTGGTGGCGGCGATGGCCTTCTCCTTCCTCCCCGGTCCCCAGCCGTTCACCGTCCAGACACCGCGACGCTTCCAGGTCAACGTCAACGGGATGTGGCTGTACCTCGACCTGCCTGACCAACCCCAGCCTGCCCAGCCCCAGCCGCCCCCTGCGCCAGCGCCGCTTGCAGCTCCTCAGCCGCCTCGAGCAGACGCGGCCCCGGATCTTCCAGCAGTTCCCCGGTGATTTCCAGATAACGCGTGTGCGTCAAGGCCGCGAGCCCGGTCAGGCGGCGCAGATCATCAGCCATACCGCGCTTGGTGACGATGATCTCGGGATTGAGGGTCAGCAGCTGCTCGACGCTGTACTGCGGCCAACCGGCATAGGCGGTGGCCGCGATATCCTCGCAGCCGGCGGCTTCGAGCACCTCATGGTAGGTGGTGCCGACGGTACCGCCGAACAGGGTCCCCGAGAAAGCCCCGACGTAGATCGCCTTCGGCCGCATGCCGACATGCGCCGCGCGCAGACGCGCGAGGCGCTCGTGCAGGCGCTGGCCCATCAGCCGGGCTTCGTCACCGCGCCCGAGCAGGGTTCCGATGCGTGCCAGATCCTCGGTATACGTTGCCAGACCACGCATCGGACCGAGGGTTTCGACGCGCACCCCGGCGGCGCGCAGGCGGGCGATGCGCTCGCCTTCAGTGCCGCCGCTGCCGTCAGCGGTGGCGGTGCTTACCAGCACCAGATCAGGGTGCAGGGCGATGATCGCCTCGAGATCGTCGAGTCCGGACAGACGCGGCTTGGCGCTCCACTGCCGGGCCACCGGCCCCGTGCACCAGGCGCTGACTGCGACCACTCGCGGGGGCTCGCAGAGGTCGGCCAAGGCCGCATCCGCGACCAGACCGAGACTGACGATGCGTTGGAAGCCGAGCTCCGGCACGGCTACCGGCAGTGGCGGCTGGCGGACGCCGGCGCCGGCGCCGGCCACCGCCACCACCGTCAAAACCAGCGCGAGCAGCAGCGCTCCGAGATTGAGCGAGGTGCTCATGCCGTCGCGCTCACGAAGCCGAGCGCCCCGCCGACCACCGGCGTGACCCCGAAGACCGCGCGCAGATGCGCCGGGGTGAAAACCTCGGCCACCGTCCCGCGCGCATGCACGAGTCCGTGATGGAGCAGGATCACCTGGCTGGCGATGCGCGCGACCTGCTCGAGATCATGGAGCACGACCACGATCGCCTTGCCATCGTCCGCCAGGGAGCGCAGCAGGGCCAGGGAATCCAGCGCATGACCAATATCGAGAGCCGCGGTCGGCTCATCGAGCAAGACCACCGGCGCCTCGGTGGCCAGGGCCCGCGCCAGCAGCACGCGCTGCTGCTCGCCGACCGACAGCTGCGAAAACGGCCGGGCGGCGAATTCGCTCGCCGCGCAACGCTGCAGCGCGCGCTCGATCGCCTGCGCATCAACGCCTGAAAGACGCGCCAGATCGCCATGATGGGCGAAGCGCCCCAGGGCCACGACATTGCGCACGTCCATCTCCGCCGCCAGCTGACTACGCTGGGGGACGTAGGCGAGGCTGCGTGCGCGCTGACGGGGCGTCATGTCGGCTACTGACTGCCCGTCGACGCGTACCGTCCCGCGATGCGCGATGAGCCCCAGGGCGGCCTTGAGCGCCGTCGACTTGCCGGCGCCATTGGGACCGACGATGGCCACGATCTCACCGGCGGCGGCGGTCAACGAGAGGTCGGCGAGCACCGTCAGCGGCCCGCGGTGCACGGTGAGTTGGGAGATCGTCAGCATCGGCGTACATGAGAGCCGTCAGCAGCGCCAAGGAAAGGACGAGAAGAGTGGTGGGAGATTCCGCAGTGGTGACAGGCCGCCGTGGTGACAGGCCGCCGTCGTCGCGGTCGTCACCTGCGGCATCTGGGGCCTGTACCTGCATCGCCGCCTGGGCGGCCAGAGCGGCGATCTGCTCGGAGCCGGAAATCAGTTCGTCGAGATGACGGCGCTCATGACCCTGATTCTGAGCATCGCATAAGCGGCTCAGAGCTTGTCGGCGCCCCGGCGAATGATCATCGTCGCCCGCAGGTCTCCGCGTTTTTCACAGGTTTCAGCGGCCCGGGAGAAAGCCTGCCGGGCTTCCTCGGTGAGACCGAGCAGGGCTTTGACATTGCCGATATCGACCAGGACCTTGGCCAGCGCTGACTCATCGCCGACCTCAACCAGCAGGCGTTCGGCCTGCTGCAGGTGCTCGAGCGCGAACTGCAGGCATTCAGGTGGCTCCCTGACGGCCTTCGGTCCGCCGGCTTTCAGCAACGCATCGGCCTGCCGCAGGCAGATGTGCCCGAGTTGCGCCGCCAACCTGGCACGGGTTTCAACGGAGGCATCGGCCATCGCCTCGAGGGCTTCGGTGAGGTGCGCACGAGCCTCGGACCAAGCCCCCCGACGGGCCTCGGCGGTGCTCAGTTGGCGCAAGGAGCGGGCATGCAGATCGCGATCGGCGGGCGCAGTGGTGACGCGCACCAGCCGCTGGAGATGGGCCTCGGCTTCCTCCCAGGCGCCCTGGTCCTGATAGATCTCGGCGATCGCGCCCAGTACCTGCAGCGCATCGCTGCGATCACCCTGCTGCTTGAGGACCTCGACCCATTGCTGCATCGCCGCCAGGGCGGCGTCATGTTCACCTCGGCTGCGATGGACGCGGGCGATGGCCGCGTAAACGGGTTCGAGCAGACCCGGAAGATTGGCCTGATGGGCGGCAGCGATGCTCTCCTGGAGCAGCGCCAGACCTGCATCGATGCGTCCACTGCGGATGTCGGCGGCGCCCTGCAGATACAAGGTGCGGCTGATGCCGTCGTGATCATCCAGACTGCGGCAGAGTTCGAGGCTGCGGGTATAGCGCTGGGCGGCCTTGTCGACCTCACCGCACTTAGCATGGATCGTTCCCAGGCGGCGCAGGGTCTGCGCGACCAGGCCGTTCTTGCCGGTCTGGAGGTAGAGGGCCAGGGCCCGTTCGAGCACCGCCTCGGCAGCTGGCAGATCGTTGCGATCGCGGTGCCAATTGGCCAATCGCCCGAGCACTTCGCCGGCTTCGACCGGGCGCGCCAATTCGCCGTAGAGCTGGGCGGCGGCCGCGAAATGACGTACGGCTTCCTGGGGATTGCCGTTGATGGTGTGGGCATGGGCGAACAGCTCATGACCGCGTGCGACTTCGCCATGGCACTTGAAGCTCTCGAAGATCTGCATCGCACGCGCGGCGGCGGCCAGTGCGGCAGCGGCGTTGCCGGCCGCGACCTGCGCCCGGCCGAGATCGATCTGCACCGCCGCGATGCGCAGATGATCATTGCGCTCATCGGCCAAGCTGGCGGCGCGGGTGAGGATCTCGAGGGCCTCGACCTGCTGGTTGACCTCGAGGCAGGTCGCGCCGGCGAGGATCGCGGCATCGATGGCGCGCTCGTCGTTGGCGCCGGCGAAAAGGCTGAAGGCCTCGCGGAAGGCCTTCGCGGCTTGCGCACTATTGCCGGCCTTGCGCTGCAATTGTCCGAGGTCGACATGGAGCTCGGCAATGCGCGTCGGCCACGATAGCTGCCGCCAGATGTCGAGCGCCGCCTGGAGGTGCGGAATCGCGGAGGCGAGGGCGGCACCATCCTTGTTCTCGAGGATCATCAACCCCAGGCGGCGTTCGCTGAAAGCTCGATCCTGGAGCTGGAGATCTGTCGTGGTCGCCATGTCACCTCCGCTGGCAGCGCAGATTAGGCGGCCAGCGGTCGGGAAGGAAGAGCGAGACGACTTTCCACAGGAGTGCCGTAGGGCCCACCATCGCGCCCCCGGCACCGACGGCCAGACCCACAGGGCCCACGCATTGGCGGCGCTGGGCGATGGCGACGCAGCAATGGCCAGCAGGGCCTGACGATGGCGCAGCTGGAGCTGGAGCTGGAGATGGAGATGGAGATGGAGATGGAAAGACGTTTGCCGAAGCACTCTTCGGAAGGAGAAATTTCAAGAGTTTCGGCCAGGAGAATCCTTGAGGTTGAGCTCGTTAAGGGATTACCAGACAACGCGCAGGGCGCTCGGTAATTATTCGTCTTGACATTGTTTGTTTTAACGAATAAATCCCGGCATGAGCGGACGACTGGCCAAAGACATCAAGCAGACCAAGCCGTTTTTCAGCACCCCGCTCGAAGTCTATTTCAATCTCCTGCGCACCACCGATATCCTGAGCCGGGCGGCGAGCGGCTTGCTCAAAGCCTACGACCTCAGCGGCACCCAATACAATGTCTTGCGCATCCTGCGCGGCACCGACACCAGTATTGAACCGGGAACTGCTGAAACAGGAACTGACGATGGTGCCAACGGTCGTGAAAGCCGTGGCGGTCTGCCCTGCAGCGAGATCGGCGCGCGCCTGATCACCCACGACCCGGACGTGACGCGCCTGCTCGACCGACTCGAAAAGCGCGGCCTGGTCGAGCGCACCCGCGGCGACAGCGATCGGCGCGTGGTCATGGTCCGCATCACGCCCGCGGGCTCGGCCCTGGTCGAGGCCTGCGACCTCGACCGCCGCACGACCGAAGCCTTCGCCCCGCACTTCACGGCACTTTCCGCCAACGATTGTCAAATCCTCATCACCCTTCTTGAAACTCTTCGCCACCCCTAGGAGCCTGTCCATGCGTCATCTTCTCATTCCCCTCATCGCCCTCGTCGCCGTTCCCGCCTTCGGCGCCGATACCTACACCGTCGATCCCACACACAGCGCGGCGCTGTTCAGCGTCTCGCACCTCGGCATCAGCAACACCCACGGCCGATTCACCGGCATCGATGGCAGCCTGACCTGGGACGCCGCCGAAGCGGCGAAGTCATCGATCAACGTGATCATCAAGACCGACACCGTCAACACCGACAACGAGAAGCGCGATCAGCACCTGCGCTTGCCGGATTTCTTCAACACCAAGCAACTGCCGACGGCGACCTTCGCTTCGAAATCCTTCACCAAGATCGATGATGCGACCTATACCGTCACCGGCGACCTGACCCTGGTCGGGACCACCAAGCCGGTCACCGCCACGGTCAAGAAGATCGGCGAAGGCAAGGATCCCTGGGGCGGCTACCGCATCGGCTTCGAGACCACCTTCGTGCTCAAGCGCAGTGACTTCAACATCAAGGGCGTCCCCGGCGTGGGCGATGACGTGACGCTGACCTTCGCCCTCGAAGGCATTAAGAAATAAGCCATTAAGAAATAAGCCATTAAGAAATAAGGCATCAAGAACGAATGTTCACCGTCCCCCAACTGCTGTGCGCCCTGCTCCTGTCGAGCGGCCTGGCGGCATTGCTGACCTGCATGGGCCGTGAGCTGCGTGCACCTTTCGGCGGCACGGCGCACGGCGGTGTGGGGGGCCTGATGCTGGTGGTGACGGTGATGGTGGCGCATGCCGCCACCGCCGTCGCCGTCGATGCCGGTCTGGTGCCGCCGCTGCTCGGCTGGCACTGGTTGCCGTGGGCCGGGCTGGCAGTGGTACCGCTGCTGCTCGTGGCCCTGCCACGTCGACTCGCGACTCCATCCAAAACCCCGGCCGCGACAGCCGAAATCTGGCGCTGGTCGGCGGTGGCCCTCGTCGCCGCCGGCGGTGCCTGGCTGATCTTACAGCCGCTCCCTTTTTCGAGCGCATTCACCCGCGCCCACCTGCTCGGCGGTGCGCTTGCCGCAGCCGTCATCAGCGTCGTCGCCGGCTTCGCCAGCGTGCCGACGCTCGACTCATCACCCCTCCTGCAACGCATGAGCGCACTGATCAGTAGCGCCGGCATCGCCGCCGGGATTCTTGCTACCGGCTCGAAGGATCTCGCGCTGTTCGCCGGGATCCTGCCCCTGGCGATCCTCGGTGGCGGCCTCGCCGCCTGGGCCGTCGAGCGCGGTCCGTGGTCGGGTGGCGTGCTGGTGACGGCGATGATCTCGAGCTGGAATCTTTTACTGGCCGCCTCGTACTCGGAATTGCCGTGGTGGATTGCACCCATCTTCGCCCTCGCCCTGCCCCTCGGCCTGGCCGCCGGGCAGCTTGGCACAACTCCGCGCCGTCGGGCGGCCTGGCAACTGGGGACAACGACGCTGGTTATCGTCATCGCCCTCGCTCTGGCGACGACCCTCGGACAGCCGGCAGCATTCAACGGTATCTATGGGACTTCCTATTGAGGCGTGGTGTGGCACACCGCTTTAACGTCCCATTTTTGATAGTTACTTACCATTTATGAGTCCAGGTGCATGCTTGCGAGCATGACGGATTCCGGAAATTTCATCTTCATCTGTCCCGCCTGCGGCTACAAAGCCCGTGTTCCAGATCAATTTACCGGCTGCTCGATCAAGTGCCCAGGCTGCCAGAGTCCGCAAGTCGCCACCGCCCCGCTCAATAACGAGCGTAAAAGCGCTTCCTTCATCCGCGTGGCAGCGACGCCCATGCCATTCTCGATGCCCCAGGAGCAGATCGACGCGCTCCCTGTCGCCCCGGTGCCCGGCGTCGAGACCAAGCCGCAGGCCGCCAAGAGCCTCCCGTCGCCCTTGCCGGGAGCCATTCGCGTGAGCACCGACCGCATCACCAAGCAGACCGCGACGGCTTCTTCCGACGCCGCACCCTTGGCCAACCCCATGCGCGGCAGCACCGTCGATTTCACCTGCACCGCCTGCACCGCCCGCCTGCGCCTACCAGGACACTATGCCGGCAAGTCGATCCTCTGCCCCAAATGCAGTCAGCCGCAGAAGGTGCTGCTGACAAGTCTCACCGTACCCATGGATACGACGCGTTCGATCGCAGGTTCGGTGGCGCCATCCATACCGGGC
>JBILBP010000291.1:0-3679 GCA_044353645.1 Planctomycetota bacterium
GATGAACTGTCGTCGAAGACCATGGAGGCCAAGAAGGTTCCCGGGCTGCATTGCATCGGCGAAGTCGTCGACGTCACCGGCTGGCTCGGCGGATACAATTTCCAATGGGCCTGGGCCTCGGCGCACGCCGCCGCCAACGCGCTCTAACGGGTACTCTCACAGTTTCCTAAGGAGCCTGTTGGGAAGAGCGGATGGCGGCAGATGCAAGGCGGCTAAGCGGGCGGATGGCAGCGTGCCGACGGCCGAGCGGCTCCTGGCTAGCCTAACGCTGATCGACCCCTAGTCTGCGCGCCAACGCCTTCCTGCAGCTTTGGAGTCCGCATGGCCGTCAATGTTCGTATCCCCTCGGTGCTGCGCACCCTGACCAACGGCAAGGAGACCATCGAGGTCACTGCCGCCACCGTCGACGAAGCCTTGGCGCAACTCGAAGCCGCTCATCCCGGGATGCGTGCCCGGCTGTGCGACGAACACGGCAAGCTGCGTCGCTTCATTAATGTCTTCGTCGGCGAAGAAGACATCCGCTTCCTCGATGGCCAGGCGACCGCCGTCAAGGATGGCGAATTGATCGACATCGTCCCCGCCATCGCCGGCGGCTGAAGATGGCCGAGGCTGATGCCCTGGCGGCCAATGCGCTCACCGCCCTGCGCCTGGATCTCACCAACCACGGCGTACGCCTCAGCGACGATCTGCTGGCCTCCGGCTTTGCCCTCGGTCTGGCCACCGATGGACGCAGCGGCGGCGCCGAGGGCATCGATCTCATCCTGCCCGGCAACCGCTGGGTGAATGTCTCGGTGGCCGCGAGCTACGCTCAGACCTCGCCATTCCTGCTGCTGGCGACGCCTGCCGGCATGGTCCTTCGCCACCCCTTGCGCGGCGACCTGCCGGTGAGCCTGCCCGACACCGCCCGCTTCCGTCATGCACGCACTGCCTCGGGGCGCTCCTGCGGAGACATCGGGGCCATCCATGGACCGTGGCTGGTCACCGCTCCATTCGCCGCTGATCCGACGCAAGGCCTCGATCAACCACAGCGCTTCCTCGGCCTGCCGACGTATCGTGCGCCCGCGGCCACGCGTTGGAGCGTCGAGGAGGTCGTGGCCTGCGCGCAAAAAGCCCACGCCGTGTGCGGCATCAGCCTCATCCATCTGGAAGTCGGCGAGGTCTGGTTCGAGGACGGCGGCCTAGCCGCGATCGCGCCCTACATCATCGCCTTGAAGCGTGCCTTGCCGGTGCTGATCTCGGTCACCGCCCTGCCGCCGGCCAGGCCGGAAGCGGTGCGTGGACTCTACAAATCCGGCTGCGATGCCCTGGCCTATCATCTCTTAGCCTGGGACGCCGCCGCCGCCGCTGCTGCCGCCCCGCAACGCAATGCCCTGCTGAGCCACGACCGCGTGCTCGCCGGTCTACGGGCAGCAGCGGCCTGCTTCCCGCGCGGTGCGGTGAGCACCGATCTGCTGGTGGGACTAGAGCCCCTGGCCAGCGCCGAGCTGGGCCTCGAAGTCCTAACCGCGCAAGGCATCGTCCCCAACTTGGCGGTCTTCCGCCCTCTGCCCGGCGCCGAAAACGCGGCGCCCGCCGGGGAAATGGTCGCCACCGGTCCGCTGCTGACCTTGATGGATCACCGCCGCGTGCTGATCCAGCGCCACGGCCTGTGGCACAGCCGCGTGCGTGGCTTCCCGCGCACGCTCGCAGGCGTCGAGCGCTATGCGCCAACCTGGCAAGATCGCCTCTTCTGCCGCCTGCGGCGCTGGTGGCCCTGAAAGTGGCCCTGAAAGTGGCCCTGAAAGTGGCCCTAAAAACGCTGGTGTGACCCGCCTCCTGGGTGCCGCGTTGCAAGAGGTCAAGGCTCACAATGGCGCTGCCACTCCATCGCTTCGCACACCTGAAACCTGGGCTACGCCTGCGTTTGGGGATACCGACATCCTGTCGGTACGCCAACCGCCATCGCCTGGGGATTGCGTGAGCACGCGGTTACGGGCAGGGCACCATCGCTGCGCAGAGCCTCAATCACCTCAGGCCACGCATCAGACCCGGCTGGCCGGGGGTCTAAGCCGCTTACGCGCCGCTGCATGACGAGCCGCAGCTCGACGCCGTATCATGGATCTCGGTGTGCTGATCAGCCATGCGCAGTCCGTGGCGGGCGGCTGCCGTGCGCCAGAAGTCCGGGGTGGTCCCCAGGGTGGTCAGGTAATTGCCGACCATCACCGCATTGATGCCGGTCTTAAAGACTTCATGCAGACGTTCGCCGAGAACGACCTCTTTGCCGCCGGCGGTCATCAGATTGCGGTCGGCGAGCATGAAGCGGAACACCGCCAGGGTGATCAGGGCTTCATCGGCATCGAGCTTGGGGGTCTCGCCGAGCTTGGTGCCGGCGATCGGATTGAGGAAATTCAGCGGCACCATGTCGGGCTCGATGAAGCGGATCTGCTCCATGAATTCGACGCGCTGCTCCTTGCTCTCGCCCATCCCGACGATGCCACCCGAGCACAGGCCCATGCCCGACTTGCGGATGTATTGGATAGTCTTCATCCGCTCTTCCCAGGTGTGGGAGGTGCAGATCTCGTCGAAGTGGCTACGCGCGGTCTCAAGATTGTGGCCGTACACGGCGGCACCGGCCTGAGCGATGCGATCGGCGCAGACCTGCGACTCGAGGATGCCGAGATTGACGTCCGGACGGACCTTGCCGTTTTGAGAGAATTCCTCAATGGCATCACAGACCATGTCGAGCTGGGCGCCTTCCTTGACGCCCTTCCAGGCGGCCACCAGGCCGAGGGCCTTGGCGCCATTCTCGGCGGCGGTCTCGGCGGCCTTGGCGATGTCTTCATCGCCAAGCCATTTGGTCTTCTGGTAGTCGACGGCGGCGCTGCCCGAGGCCTGGGCGCAATAGGAGCAGTTCTCCTGACAGTTGCCGGCCTTCACGTTAACCACCGAGCAGCACTTCAGGGTCCGGCCGACGAACTTGTCACGAATCGCCTGGGCGCCGGCGAACAACGCCTCGGCTGCCGGCGAACCGGCGACGACATCAAGCAAGTCACGGGCTTCGGCGGCGGCGCAGCTACCCCCGTCGATGATGCGCTGCGCGAGGGCGGCAATAGCGAGAGGATCTGAGGCGAGCGGCGTGGCGATCATGGGGGCACAGCGTAGAGCCAAGTGACGCGGGCGAAGTAACAACTAGGCAATTAAAAATTTATTCCGCTCGCAGCACTGCCAAGGGCGAAACGCGCCAGGCATCCCGGCAGGCCCAGGACCCGATGGCGGCGCACACCCCCGCCACCAAGCCCACGAGAATGAGCATCGTGGACCACGGTAGAGTGAGCTCGAGACCGATCACGTAGGCGATGACGAACCAACTCGCAGCAATCGCCAAGGTCGCCCCGAGAATCGCCGACACGCCGCCGATGAGGGCGAACTCGCAGGCAATCGCGGCCATCAATTGCCGACGACGGGCGCCGAGCACCAGCAGCAGGGCATGGTCTTCGCGCCGATGGGCAACCGTGGCGAGAGCCATGCCCATGAGCACCGCCAAACCGGTGGCGACCGCGAGCATGGCGATGGCCTGCATGGTCATCACCAGGCGCTCGACGAGGGCGACGACCTTCTGCCCGATGGCGGTGACATCGAAGGCCGTGGCGGAGGGAAAGCGCGCCGCCAGATGCGCCTGCACCGTCTGCCGTTGGCCATC
>JBILBP010000292.1:0-3673 GCA_044353645.1 Planctomycetota bacterium
CGCTCGTGGCTTCACCTGCGAAAGCCAACCCATGAAGCCGTCGGGTAAGCCGGATGCGGGAAATCTGCCAGTCCGGTTTGACGAGGGGGATGGTGACGGCGAGGGCCGCACCATCTCTACTCTACGCCTCTGGCCTCTGGCCTCTGTTCCCTGTTCTCTGTTCCCTGTTCCCTGTTCCCTGTTCCCTGTTCCCTGTTCCCTGTTCCCTGTTCCCTGTTCCCTGTTCCCTGTTCCCTGTTCCCTGTTCCCTGTTCCCTGTTCCCTGTTCCCTGTTCCCTGGTCAATAAAACCGCAATGGCTGACCGTTGCCCCGGCTGGCCCTCGGCTACACCCTGACCATGGCTGGATTCATCGGTGAAGATCAGTTGCGCCAGGTCAAGGAAGCGGTCGACATCGTCGCTCTGATGGGCGAATACGCGCCGTTGCGCAAATCCGGACGCAATTTCGCCTGTTGTTGTCCGTTTCATCAGGAGCGTAGTCCGAGCTGCTACGTCTATCCCGAGGACCAAAGTTACTACTGTTTTGGTTGCAAGGCCCACGGCGACGTCGTGAGCCTGATCAAGGATAAGGAGAACCTGTCCTTCGCCGATGCCGTCGAAGTCCTCGCCCGTCGTGCCGGCATCCAGCTGACCTATGAGCGTGGTGGTGGCGGCATGCCGCGAGGCGAGCGCGATGAGCTGCTGGCGGCCTTCGCCTTCGCCTGCCAGTTCTATGAGCAGGAATTGTGGAACTCCTCAGAAGCCGCCGAGGCCCGGGCTTATCTGCAGTCGCGGCGTTTAAGTCGGGCGATGTGCGAGCGCTTCCGCCTCGGCTGGGCCCCGGGGCGCGGTCAGCTGCTCGCCGCCGGTCGACGCAAAGGCATCGCCCCTGAAACGTTCGCCCGCGTCGATCTCGCGATCGAACGCGAGAGCGGTCTCAGCGATCGCTTCTATGAACGCGTGACCTTCCCGATCTGCGATCGCTTCGGGAATCCCATTGCCTTCAGTGCGCGCCTGCTGCCGGCCGCCGAACGGGCGGCGAAGGAAGCCGGGCGCGGTGTCGGCAAGTATGTCAACAACACCGACACGCCGCTCTATCACAAAGGCGCGAGTGTCTTCAATGTCCATCAGGCGCGCACTGCCGCCCGCGACAGCGGACGCCTGATCGTCATGGAAGGGCCCACCGATGTCATGGCCGCCGCCCAGGCCGGCTATGGTGAATGCGTAGCGGTGCTGGGCACGGCGCTGACGCCCGAGCACGCCAAGATGCTCGGGGCTCTGGTTGGTGATCAGGGACGGCTGATCCTGCTTTTGGACGGTGATCGCGCTGGCCAGACCAATGCCTTGAAGGGCATCCGCACCTGCTTGGCGGTGGGCGTGCCGGTGCGCGTGGCGATGCTGCCGGATGAACTCGATCCCGCCGAGCTCCTTGCCGAGAGCGAGAGCGGGAGTGGGAGTGGGGCATCGCCCGAGGCCAAGTCGGCCTTCGAGCGCGTGCTCGCCTCAGCACGGCCGGATATCGATCATCTGGTGCGGGCCCTGGCGCCACGGCCTTATGAATTGGAACGTCGCGAATTGGTGGCGATCGTTGATCAGGTCCTCGAAGCTCTCAGGCCGATGCCCGATGCCGAGCTCAAGGCCCTCAATCTCCAGGACGTCGCCGAGTACTTCAATCTCGATCGCGAGCGTTTGGCGAAGCGTCTGAGCGAAGGGCCGCTGCGTCCGGCGCGCAACGCTGAGCCTGCGGACGCGGGTGAAGATGGCCCGTCTGAGCCCGAGCTGCCGGCGCTCGATGCGCATCAGGACATGCTCCTACACCTGTTGGTGCGCGAGCCGGCCCTGCGCGCCACCGCCGGCGACGATCTCGGTCTTGAGCCCAGCCACCTGCCGCCGCCCTGGGATGGCCTGGTGGCGGCGTTGCTGCTCGACCCCAACGCCAATGCCGCGGCCGTGCGTGCGGCGGTGGCCCATCAGCCGCAGGTCCTGGCGGCCGTGGGGCGTTGGGCGGCGACCGCCACGGATGCGCGCTATCGCATGGTCGCGCATGCCCCCGGCGAGGTCGTGTCCACGGCTGAGCTTACCGGCTGCCTGGCGGATTGCGTGCGCGTCATCCGCTTGGCGCACTGCCGGCGCGAGATCGCCCGCGTCAAGGCGCAGATCGACGAGGCCGAACGCGGGCGGCGCTTCGCCGAGATCAAGGTGCTCATGGATGAGCGCCAAGTGCTGCTCGCGGCCTTACGTCAATTCGGCGCCTGATCCGGCCGACTGCCGGCCGGCAAGGTGCTTGCTCAAAAATGCCAGCATCGCCTGTTGCCACTCGGCGGCTTCGCCATCGGGAGTCGGGTGTCCGGCGCTGAGGCGATGGATCACCGCCCCCGGTAAGGCTTCTGCGACGGACCACTGCCCGCGAGCGGGCACTGCCGGATCGAACTCGGCAGGCGCCACCAGGGTCGGGCAGCGGATATGCTTGGCGGCGATAGCGGCGTCGTAATAGGCGAGCACCTCGGCGACCTCGGGATGCTGACGATGATACAGGCGCACGGCTTCGCCGCTGCCGGTGCAGGGTGTGCGCAGACGCAGCGGATGATTGCCGAAGGTCGGAACTTCCAGGGCCGCCGCCAAGCAGCGGTGTTCCCACGGCAGGGCCAGGGCGCCGACGCCGCCCCCGAAGCTCGTGCCCTGATAGCCCAAGCGCAGACCCGGGAAGCGTTGCGCGAGGACCTCAAAGGCCCGCCACGTGGCCTCGACGCAATCGCGGATCAGGTAGGTGTCGCGATTGGCGATGCCGTGGACGACATGGCGGGCTGCGTCATCGGGAATGCCAGGCTGCGCCGAACGGTGAAAGCCAGGCATGCAGGGGAAGATCCCCACAGCGCCCGGGGGCAGCAGGTGGCTGTCGGCGTTGTCGCGCCCGCCATAGCCGTGGCCGACGACGATGCCGCAGGTGGGGGCGGTAAGCGGTTCCAGCAGCCAGCCGCCGATGCGGATGCCGTTGGGCTGGGTCCAGCGGATATGCGACCAGCGCCGGCCTGCGCGTATCCCTTCGGGGACTAAGTCGGCAGCTGTGGGAATGCGCTCAACGGCGGCGCGCGCGGTCTGCCAGAAGGCGACGAAATCAGGTAATTCCGGCGGTGGTAGCTGCATGACCGGATTTGATCGCCATCTGCCAGCCGACAAGGATCACGTCTGCTGATGATATTTTGTGCGGATCTCGTCAAGGTCGACAGTGGGCGTCGGCACCTGCAGATGCATGTTTTCTAGGGTTTTGACGATGATCTGGGAAATCGCCAGGTTGCGGAACCACTTGTGATCAGCGGGGATGATGAACCACGGCGCGTAGGCCGTGCTGGTCGTCGAGAGTAGCTCGCCATAAGCCTGCTGGTAATCGTCCCAGCGCTCGCGGTCGGTGTAATCGGCTTCGCTGATCTTCCATTGCTTGAGCGGATCATCGAGACGCTTTCCGAAACGCCGCAGCTGCTCGTCTTTGCTGATGTGCAGAAAGAATTTCAGGATCTGCGTGCCATTGGCGGCCAGGCGCCGTTCGAAATCGGCGATGAAGCCAAGGCGTTCGTTGATGACCTTGGCGGTCAGATGCTGACGTACACGCCCGACTAGGATATCCTCGTAGTGCGAGCGATTCAAGATCGCCGCCTCACCACGGCGGGGCATATGCGGCTCGATGCGCCAGAGGAAGT
>JBILBP010000293.1:0-3671 GCA_044353645.1 Planctomycetota bacterium
TGGGAAGTGCAAAGCACTCACTTCGACCCTGGCCAGCGTGGGTTAGCATTACGGGTAAACTTCACGGCAGGTTCACGGTTCAGCTGCCCAGAGTGCGCAGCGGCATCCTGCCCGGTGCCCGATACGGTCGAAAAGAAGTGGCGGCATCTCGACTTCTGCCAGAACCAAGTCTTCATCAGCGCCCCTGTTCCTCGTATCACCGGTCATGGTTGCGGATGGGTCGCTGCCCCGCTAGCCACGATCATGATCCTCCGATCGCGCAGGGTACCGAGCACCGCCCCGAGGCGCAGTTGCTCGCCGATGCCGCAGCCAGGAAAGGAAGGACCGCGCCGGCACCGGCTCGAGCACCAGCGATGGGGCGCCATGCGATAGAAAGAAAACGGGAGCGATCATCATCACCTCCGGCCGACGTGCTGAGGGACGCTGACAGGTGCAAAGTAGCAGGCAGGGTAGCGACTGCGACGGCCGGCCAAAGGTCGTACTCGATCGCCAGCGGAAGGGGATCTCCGCCGAGGTCAGCCGGAGCCTCGCCGTCAGCGATGGCTCCGGTTCGACAGTGCGCCTGATACGTCGGGCATAACCAATACTGGTTCCCGGTGCTGCGCACATGATGATGAACCCGGAGCACGACCCCGGATGTTCACGCTGTTTCGCCATCGCTGCTGCAAGACCGCCATGGCGAATGCAGCTACCCATTCCATAGTGCGACATGGCGAAACTACGACGATGGGCAAGGCGCCACATGCTCGCTGAGGTCGAGGCCGTCACCGATTTTTTTGAGGCCCTGGCACGAACCTCTTTTAGCGGTGAGGTCACCAGCAGCGAGGCCGCACGCTTTGCCGTCGCCACCGACAACAGCATCTACCAGGTCCTGCCGGCCGGAGTCGTGCACCCGCGCTCGACCGCCGATGTCGTGGCGCTCATGCGCACCGCCGCCACCCATCCGCGTATCCGGCTGTGTTCACGCGGTGGCGGCACCAGCACCAACGGCCAATGCCTGACGCATGGCCTGGTCATCGATCACAGCCGCCATCACGATGCCTTGCTCAACCTCGATGTCGCCGGCCGACGGGTGACGGTAGCGCCGGGCATGGTGCTGGAGACCTTGAACGCGCAGCTCGCGGCGCACGGGCTGCAGGTCGCACCGACCTTGTCGACCGCCTCGCGGGCAACCATCGGCGGCATGGTCGGCACGGATGCCGCCGGCAAGGGCTCACGCGTCTACGGCAAGACCTCCGAGCACATCGAGAGTTTGGAAGTGGTCCTCGCCGATGGCACGGTGTGGACTTCGCGGGCCATGACCGCCGCTGAATTCGCCTGGGAAAGCGAGCGGGCCGACAGCGTCGGTAGCTTGCTGCGCAGGGTCCTGGCCATCGTCGAAGCCAACCAGAGCGAAATCGCCGCGCGCTTCCCGCGCCTGACGCGCTTCCTCGCCGGTTACAATCTCGCGCGCGTGCGCCAGGACGATGGCTCGATCAATCTCAACTGGCTGCTGGCGGGAGCCGAGGGCACCTTGGCGGTGATCACCGCCATCACCCTGCGCCTGATCCCGATCCCCGCCGCTAAGCGTCTGGTGGTGCTGCGTTATCCGACCTTCGCTGCCGCCCTCGCCGAGGCTCGGGCCCTGATCGCCCGTCAACCGCAGGCGATCGAGACCATCGATGAGTTGGTCGTCGACCTCGCCCGCCAATCGCCGCTGTGGGCGCGCATCAACCACCTGCTCCCGCCCGGCACCGGGCCGCTGAACCTCGTGCAGTTCGTCGGTGACGACGCGGCGCAGTTGGAGCAGGCCGCCGCCGGCCTGGGAGGCATCCAACTCACCGCCGCCGGCGATATCGCCGCCTGCTGGGACCTGCGTAAAGCCGGCGTCGGCCTGCTCGGCAAGCTCCCCGGGGCGCGCAAGCCGGTGGCATTCATCGAGGACACGGTGGTGCCGCCCGAGCAGCTCGCCGCCTATGTCGGCGAACTGCGGGCGCTGCTCGACAGACATGGCCTGCGGTATGGGATGTTCGGCCACGTCGATGTCGGCTGCCTGCACGTGCGCCCGGCCCTCGATCTGAGCGATCCCGAGGATGTCGCCAAGCTCCGCCCGCTCAGCGATGCGGTGGCCGCCCTGACCTTGAAATACGGTGGCCTGCTATGGGGCGAGCACGGTAAAGGTTTCCGCAGCGAATACCTGCCGCTGTTCGTCGGTGAGCAGCTGCATCAGGCCTTCCGCGCCATCAAGGGCGCTTTCGATCCGCACAACCGCCTCAATCCCGGCAAGCTCGTCGCCCCCTGCGGCTGCGATGAGCATCCGCCGGCGCTCGATGCCGTGCCGCTGCGCGGACAGTTCGACGCGCAGATCCCCCGCGCCACGCGCGAGGCCTGGGCCTCGGCGGTGAGCTGCAATGGCAACGGCGCCTGCCATGCGCCCGATCCGCATGTAGTAATGTGCCCGTCGAGCAAGATCACCAAGGATCGCATCCACACCCCCAAGGGCCGCGCCGGATTGGTGCGCGAGTGGCTGCGGCGGGTGCAGGCGCGCGGCGAGTCGGCGCGGCATGTACCGGCCGGCATCGGCTGGCAGTCGACGCGCGACGGCGAGACCTTCACCCATGAAGTGAAGGCCGCGCTCGACGGCTGCCTGGCGTGCAAGGCCTGCAGCGGCACCTGTCCGGTGCAGGTCGATGTCCCTGACCTCAAGGCGCGCTTCCTCGCCCACTACCACAGTCGCTATGCGCGGCCGCTACGCGATTGGGCGGTGGCCACCGTTGAAACCATCGCCCCCCTGGCGGCGCGCGTACCGCGTCTGGCCAATGCCCTGGCGGCGCCCCCGGGGCTGGTCGATCTGCCACGCTACAGCGAACCGTCGCTGTGGCAGCGCCGGCCACCGGGCCTGGCGTCGTTGGCCGAGGCCCAGGTGATCCTGGTCCCGGACGTGTTCACCGCCTGCTTCGACGCCGAAGCGGTCAGCGCCGCGATCACCCTCCTGGCGACGCTGGGCTGGCGAGTGCACCTCGCGCCGCTAGTCGCCAACGGCAAGCCGCTGCATATCCTGGGCATGCTCAACGGCTGGCGGCGTACAGCGACGGCGTGGCGCGCGCACCTCGATCGGCTCGCCGCCAGCGGCAAACCCCTGATCGCCTTGGAGCCGGCGGTGGCCTTGAGCGAGCGCGATGAACTACGCAAGGCCGGGCTTGCCGATACCCCGCGTCTGCAGCTGCTCGGAGAATTCCTCGCCCAGCGTTTCGCCCAGCGACGGGTGCCGCGGGCTCTGCCGCCCAGTCCCAAAAGGACATTTCATCTCCTCGCGCACTGCACCGAACAAGCCACCGCCCCGGCGGCGGCGCAGGCCTGGGTCGCGGTGTTCAAGGCCTGCGGCCATCAACTGACGCTGGTGCCCAGCGGCTGCTGCGGGATGGCGGGGGTATGGGGCCACTGCCGTGAACACCGCGCTGAGTCACGGGCCCTCTTCGAGTTGTCATGGCGGCCGCGACTGGCAGAAGCAGATGCGCACGGGGCGACGGTGGTGGCTGATGGATTTTCGTGCCGTCATCAGGCGACCCGTTTTGCGGGCCGGAAGCTACCGGATCCAGCGGCGGCATTACTGCTGATGGCGGGCCAATGATGTTGTGCACGAGGGACTAAATGGTCGCTGGTCCCTGGTCGCTGGGCACTGGTCACTGGTC
>JBILBP010000294.1:0-3670 GCA_044353645.1 Planctomycetota bacterium
TGGCCTGGTCGACGCGCGCGGTGGCCTGCGCCCGCGACCGGCATTTGGCGCGCTGCAGAAATTGCTGAGAGTGGTCGCTGAGAGTGGTCGCTGAGAGAGGTCGCTGAGAGTGGTCGCTGAGAGAGGTCGCTGACAGGTGCACCGCCCAAGCGTACGGCGTGGAGTTCCTATAATCCCGACAGACTCTTAGCGCCGCGCCAGGTAGACATCCATCCACACCGCGAGGGCCAGGACCAGCCCGCGGGCGATGAGTTTCAATTCCGGGTTCACGGCCATAAGCGTCATGCCATTGAGTAGTGCGGTCATGATCAGGGCGCCAAAGAGAACCCCAGCCACGGAGCCTTTTCCCCCGGCAAGACTCACGCCGCCAATCACGCAGGCGGCAATCGCATCTAACTCCAGGTACTGACCGATGGTGCTGGTCGAGCTTCCGGCATATGCTGTTTGCAGAAAACCGGTGATTGCCACCGCCGCGCCGGTGATGGCGAAGGCGATGATGATGGTGCGTTCGACCGGGATGCCGCTGATGCGGCTGGCTTCAGCGTTGCCGCCGATGGCGTAGAGATGACGGCCAAACGGGGTGTGCTTACTGAGGATATAAATCCCGCAGGCGACCAGCCCGAGAATCGCGAGGGGCAAGGGAATGCCATTGAACTGATTCAAGGCCACCACTAGCAAGATGAGCAATTGCACCGGAATGAGCCAGCGGGCAAATGCCGTGTCCTTATCTTCGACCACCAGACCGTGTGCTATACGTCGTGCCCGTGCGCCAAGCGCCGTCCACGCCAAGATCCCGATGATGACGGTAATCACCGCCAAGCCTGCGAGCGGTGGCAAATACCAGGTGGTAAGCAATGACATGAGGTTGTCTTGCGCGCCGACTTTGACCGGAATGGTGCTGTTGCTGATCGTGCTCCAATGCAGGCCGCGAAAGATGAGCATGCCCGCCAAGGTCATGATGAAGGCGGGAATGCGCTGACGGACGATCAACATGCCCATGAGCGCCCAGAGGGCGACCGAGCCGGCGAAGGCGGTACCCATGGCCAGCGGCGCCGGCCAGCTGGCATTAAAAATCAAGACCGCAGCGACACCGCCGAAAAGTCCCGCACCGGATCCCGTCGCGAGATCGGTTTGACCCGGTAGCAGAATAAGGAAGACCCCCAAGGCCAGCACCGCAATGATCGAGAATTCGACAGCAAGATTCGAGATATTGCGTGGATCAAGATAGACCGGCGAACTGTAGGCGAAGAACCCGACAATTGCAAAAAGTGCAATGGCGAGAGCGAAATCACGGACGGAGACATGCTTCATGAAATGACATCCTGGGCGACACGTGGCTGAGATGGTGGAGGCGGTGATCCCTGCGACTCGGGAGACGACCTCACCGCCGTTATGGCTGCCGCCAACAATTGATCAGGAGTGCATTGCCCACGGATAAATAATCCACCGGCTTGGCCTTCTCCCAGCATCAGGATGCGATCGCTCATGCCCATCAGTTCAGGCAATTCGCTGGAAACCAGAATAACGGCGTTGCCGGCGGCGGTAAGCTCATTGATCAATTCGTACACTTCGAGCTTGGCGCCGACATCGATGCCGCGCGTCGGCTCATCGAGAAAGACAATCGACGGGCCTGTCATCAAGGCCTTTCCGATGACTACTTTCTGCTGATTCCCACCGGATAATCCGCCGACACGGGTCTCCAAGTCGGGAGCTTTGATGCGCAGCCGGGCAAAGAATTTCTTATTGGTGATGAACTCTTGCGAGGCGTCCAATAAACGCCCTTTTACAAAACGACTGATGGACGAGAGCGACAGATTGAAGCCGATCGATTCATCGAGCACCAAGCCCAGCTTCTTGCGATCCTCGGTGACCATCACCAATCCTCGGCGAATCGACTCGCCGGGCGAGGGAGCGTTATACGCTTGTCCACCAAGAGTAACCGTGCCGGCGGTGCGCCTCCCCCAGGCGCCGAAAATATGCATGAGGAGTTCACTGCGTCCGGCGCCCATGAGGCCGCCAATGCCGAAGACTTCGCCGGCTTTGATCGTGAAGCTGATGTTTTTCAGACGCAGGCCATCGGTAGTCGGTGGCTCCGCGCAGAGGTTCTCGACCACCAGCAAGGATTCGCCAAGCGGACCTTGACGGCGCGGGAACAGCTCGCCGAGTTCGCGACCGACCATGAGTTTGATGACTTCGTCGCGGTTGGTGGCGGCGGTCTCCAGCGTCGTGATCGTCGCGCCATCGCGCAAAATGGTGATGCGATCGCAGACTGCGAAGACCTCTTCGAGCTTATGCGAGATATAAATGCAGGCGATGCCTCGCGACCTGAGGTCACGCAAAATATTTAGCAGCACATCGACTTCGTGATTGGCTAACGCGGCGGTTGGCTCGTCGAGAATCAAGACCCGTGAATCCTTGCCCAGGGCGCGAACGATCTCGACCAGTTGTTGATGGCCAATGCCAAGCGATCCGACGCGTGTTTCAGGATCCAAGCGAATGCCGAATTTCGCGAGCAGTACTTTCGCCTGCGCGTTGATTGCCAACCAGTCAATCAGTCCACCACGGGTCGGCTCGCGACCGAGGGCGATATTTTCGGCGACGGTCATCTCCGGGACCAGGGCTAATTCTTGATAGATAACCCCAATGCCTTGCGCTTCTGCGTCGGCAATGCCGTGAAAGACCGCTTCCTTCCCCTCCCACAGAATGCGGCCTTCGTAGGATCCATGGGCATGAATACCGGACAGGGTCTTAATGAGCGTGGATTTTCCGGCTCCATTTTCGCCACAGATAGCATGGATCTCACCTGGGCGAAGATCGAAGCTGACGCCCTTGAGCGCGATGACTCCCGGAAAGCGCTTGATCAAATGCTCGGTAGCAAGCAGCGGAGCGGGCATGAACAAGCCCTCTCAGTGTTTGATGATCGTTGGCTTGAGCGGGCGCTGATTTTCTGGGAGCGAACGATACACCTCCTCGAACGGCTGAAATCCGTCGGCGATCACCGTTTCACAGAGGTTGTCCTTATGCACCGTCAGTACCTGATACAGGACCGAGGGGACGTCGACGGTGCCATTATTGATTACTGCCGTGGCCACGACCGGACGATTTTTGGCTAATTTTACTGCCATCTCAGCCGCACCATTGGCGAGCAGATGGAGCGGCTTGTAGATGGTCATGGTTTGCGTGCCATCGACGATTTTCTGACATGCGGGCAGTTCCGCATCTTGTCCGGTAACGATAGTGCCCTCGATCTTTTCCTCCGTAAGCGCCTGGATGGCTCCGCCGGCGACCCCGTCAGCAGAAGCGAGCAGGCCTCGGAACGAAATACCTTTGGTAATCGCGGCTTTGACGATCTTTTTGGCATTGATCGGACTCCAATCTTCGGCCCAGTCCTCGTGCACGATGGTCATCGCTCCCGATTTCAGATAGGGTTCAAGGACCTCGTCCTGACCTTGCTTAAAGAGCTTGGCGTTGTTGTCGGTCGGAGCTCCGAGGACGCGGATGATATTGCCTTTACCGTTCAAACGGTCGACTAGGAAACGCGCTTGCTGGCGACCAACCTCGACGTTGTCGAAGGTCACATACAGATCCACATCGCAGCCTGTGATCAGGCGATCATACGCGATCACCGGAATGCCCACAGCATGGGCGCTCTCCACGGCCTTCGCCATCA
>JBILBP010000036.1:0-12211 GCA_044353645.1 Planctomycetota bacterium
GATATCCCGCTGCATGCGCTGGACATGTACAAGGTCAAGGATCCGACCTGCAACGCCACGCTGCTCGCCGCGCGCAAGGCCGGCAAGCGCACGATCATCATCGGTGACGTCTACGGCACCGGTTCGTCGCGCAAATCGGCGACCAATTCGGTGATGTGGTACACCGGTCGCGACATCCCTTTCGTGCCCAACAAGCGCACCGCCTCGTTCCTGCTCGCGGGGATCATCGCGCCGATCTTCCTCGACACCTTCCGCGATGCCGGCGGCATGGCCTACACCGTCGATGTCTCGCAGCTCAACACCGGCGACGAGATCACCATCAAGACCCATAGCGGCGAGATCCTCAAGAACGGCCAGGTGATCCTCACCGGCAAGATCAAATCGCCGACGGTTTTCGACGAATTCCGTGCTGGTGGACGCTCCAATCTGATCATCGGCAAGGCCCTTACCTGGAAGGCCTGCGACCTGCTCAAGAAGCCCTATCCGGCGAACTTCGCCAAGCCGGTCCTGCCCCAAGACGACGGTCACGGCTACACCCTGGCGCAGAAGATGGTCGGCCGGGCCTGCGGCGTCAAAGGCGTGCGCGCCGGGCTGTCGTGCGAGCCCAAGGCCACCACCGTTGGCTCGCAGGATACCACCGGTCCGATGACCGCCGATGAGCTGAAAGAGCTCGCCTGCCTGCGCTTCAGCGCCGACCTGGTGATGCAGAGCTTCTGCCATACCGCCGCCTATCCGACCGCTAAGGATGCCTCGATGCATCGCTGGCTGCCGGAGTTCATCGTCGAACGCAACGGCGTCAGTCTGCGTCCGGGCGACGGTATCATCCACTCGTGGTTGAATCGTATGTGCCTGCCCGACACCGTCGGCACCGGCGGAGATTCGCACACCCGCTTTCCGATCGGCATCAGTTTCCCCGGTGGCTCGGGCCTGGTGGCCTTCGCCGCTGCCATTGGCTACATGCCGCTCGACATGCCCGAGTCGGTCCTGGTGCGCTTCACCGGCAAGCTGCAGCCGGGCGTGACCCTCCGCGACCTCGTCAATGCCATCCCTTGGATCGCCTTGCAGTCGGGCGACCTGACCCTCGAAAAGAAGGGCAAGAAGAACGTCTACAATGGTCGCGTGCTGGAGATTGAAGGTCTCGAAGACCTCACCGCCGAACAGGCCTTCGAGCTCTCGGACGCCAGCGCCGAGCGCTCGGCGGCGGCGTGCACGGTGAACCTCAGCGAAAAATCGGTGGCTGGCTATCTGACCTCGAACATCGCCTTGCTGACGGCGATGATCGCCGACGGTTACGGTCATCCCGCGACCTTGCAGAAGCGTATCGATGCGATGCAGGCGTGGCTGGCCAATCCAAGCCTGTTGCGTGCCGATGTCGGCCTGGAACTGGTCAACAGCAAGCCGGTGAAGAACGGTCTCGGCCAGGTCATCGGCAGCGTTAACGACGCCGCCGACCAGCGTTACGCCAAGGTCTTCGTGGTCGACATGAACGCCATCAGCGAGCCTCTGGTCGCCTGCCCCAATGACCCGGACAAGATCAAGACGCTCACCGAAATCGCCACCCAACCCGATGGCGCCAAGGTCGACGAGGTCTTCGTCGGCTCGTGCATGACCAACATCGGCCACTTCCGGGCTTTGGCCAACGTCTACAAGCACAGCAAGGTCGAGTATCTGAACACGGTGACCTGGATCAGCCCGCCGACGCGCATGGATGAGGCGGTCCTCAATCAGGAGGGCCATTACGGCATGTTCGGTAAGATCGGTGCCCGCCGTGAGATTCCCGGCTGCTCGCTGTGCATGGGCAACCAGGCGCGGGTACGGCCGAACGCGGTGATCTTCTCGACCTCGACGCGCAACTTCGACAACCGCATGGGCCGCGATGCGCAGTGCTATCTCGGTTCGGCCGAGCTGGCGGGGGTGATCTCGATCCTCGGCCGGTTCCCGACCGCCGCCGAATATCAGGACTACATGACCAAGTGCGTCAGTCCGTTCGAGAAGTCGATCTACAAGTACCTCGACTTTACGCAGATGTCGGCGCGCGTGCCGGATTTCTCGGCGAAAGTCTGATCGCCCCCAGAGGCCCCTCCGCAGCTGCGGAGGGGCCTTTTTGTCTGCTGCAAAATTAACTGTTGAAAGGAATAATGTTTAGACAATAATATCCCACACCTCAGCGGAGCATCTCCATGGCTACAGTCGCGATGGTTCATCATTCCGGCACCGGCAAGACCAAGTCCTTGGCGCTGGCGATCGCCGCCGGCGCGCGCAGCGTGGCTGGGACCAAGGTCCTCGAGCTCGCTATCACCGGCGCGCAGATCCACGAAGGGCGCTTCCAGGACGATGCCCTGCTCGCCCAGCTCGATGGTGCGGATGCGATCGTCTTTGGGGCGCCGACCTATATGGGCATGGTCAGCGGCCAGTTCAAGACCTTCGCCGATGCCACCGGTGGACGCTGGTATCAGCGCAGCTGGGCCGGGAAGATTGCCGGCGGCTTCACTACCTCGGGTTCGTTCTCGGGCGACAAACAGGGGTCGTTGCTGTATCTCGCGACGCTCGCCGCGCAGCTCGGTATGCTGTGGGTCGGGCAGAACGAGCTCAACGGCCTGATGGCTGGCCAGCCCATGGAAACCGCGGTCAACCGCCTGGGGTCGCATCTCGGGCCGATGGGCCAGGCGGCACCGGTGCCCGAAGCGGCGCTCACCGCCGGCGATCTCAAGACCGGTGAGCTCTACGGCGCGCGCATCGCCGCCGTCGCCGCCAAGCTGCACTCCTGAAGTTGACGACGCCGTCTGGCTACATCCGCGCCAGGCGGCAGAGCAGTTCAGCGCCCTGCTTCAGGCGAGCGTCGGGGACCGTGTAGCAGATGCGGAAATGGGTCGCCCGTTCGCTAAACACGCTGCCGGGAATGATCAGGCAATTGTGCTGGATGGCGAGCTGCACGAAGGAATCGCCGGTGTGTCCGGCAGGGGCCTTGGCCCACAGGTAGAATGCCCCATCGGGCGCGCCAAAGGTAAATTCTTGGCTGAGGATCCCCGCCATCAGATCGCGCTTGCGACGGTAGGCCTCGATGTTCGTCGAGAGATCGACCTGCGGGCAGGCGAGGGCGGCGTACTGCGTGACCGAGGGCGCGCAGACGAAGCTGTATTGCTGGACCTTGGTCATGGCCTGGATGATGTCGCTGGGTCCGCAGGCGTAGCCCAGGCGCCAGCCGGTCATGCCGAATGATTTCGAATGTCCGACGAGCACCAGGGTCTGCTCGTACAGTTCCGCGATTGAGGTCATCGGCACATAGGAGAAACCACGATAGATCTCGTCGGAGATGATCGTGATCCCGTGCTTGCGGCAGACGTTGGCGATCTCTACCAGCTGCTCTTTGGGAAGGATCCGGCCGGTAGGATTGGCCGGGCTGTTGAGCAGCAGGATGCGCGTCTTGGGGGTGATCAGCTTTTCGAGCGCCTGGGCATCGATGCCGAATCCGGTCTCGTAGGTGTCGAGGTATACCGGGGTTCCGCCGAAGAGGTTGACGAGGTGCTTGTACATCACGAAATAGGGATCGGGGATGATGACCTCATCGCCTTCCTCGACCAACGACAGCAGGGCCAGGAATAGGCCGCCGCTGACACCGCTGGTGATCAGCACCTGGTCGGCGCCATAGGTGCGGCCGGTAAAGCTCAGTTCGTCCTCGGTGACTTGCGCTCGCAGCTCAGGAATGCCCTGGGTCTGCGTATAGGTGTTGCGGCCGGCATTGATGGCTTCGATGGCAGCGGTCTTGACCTGCGGTGCGACGTCGAAATCCGGCTGGCCGATGGAGAGGTTGATGGGGTCTTTGAGGGCGCGCGCGAGGTCGAAGATCTTGCGAATGCCGCTGGAGTCGATTCGTGAAACGCGATGGGCAAGCTTGGTCATGAGTTGGTTCGGTAGAACGTGAACGGAGAAGAATTACTGAGCCAGGATCGAGGTCGTGCCGCTGCTGCGGTATTTAACCAGCAGCAGGCGATTGCGCTTGCCGGTCTCATAATGGTAGTCGACCACGTCCATGATTTTGCGCATCAGGAACACGCCGAGGCCGCCGGCCTGGCCATTGGCGACATGGGTATCGATGTCGACATCGCCCAGGGTGCTGGGGTCGAAGGCAGTGCCCTGGTCGATGATGACGATGCGGAATTCATCGGGACTGACGCTGGCGCTGATCTGGATGTGGGCGGCTCCGCGCGGCTTGCCCTCGTAGCCATGTTCGACGATGTTGGTGACGGCCTCGTCGACGGCGATCTGCATGCGATTTAGGTATTGGGCGGGGAAGCCGCCGCGCGTGACGGAGCTGGCCACGAGATCGCGGACTTGCGCGAGGGTCGCCAGGTCATTGGTGATGAGCAGATCTTGATGATGAACCATGAGTGGATCAGATCCTGCGTACCGTGAGGAGGGTCAAATCGTCGGATTGTTCGGCATCGCCACGGTGTTTGGCGATCTCGCCGACGAGACCATTGATCAGGATCTGCACGTCGCCTTGGCCGTACTTGGGCACCAGGGCATAGAATTGCTCATCACCGAACTCCTCATTCTTGGCGTTCATGGCTTCCGGGAAGCCGTCAGTGTAGAGCACGATGCCATCGCCGCGATTGAGCACCGTTTGATGGAGCTCGATGGTCTTGTCGAAGATCGGACCTTCATTAAAGCCGAGGGCGATGCCCTTGCCCGCCGCCAGCTCATAGCTGTGTTTGGCGCCGCGATAGATGATCATCGGGTTGTGGCCGGCGCAGGCGTAGGTCAGCTGACCGGAATTGGTGTCGAGTACGGCGTAGAACGAGGTCACGAACATGCCGCGCTTGATCTGCTTGGCGATCAGCCGGTTGGTGGTCTTGAGCGTCTCATGGGCGCGATTGCCATTCTGTAGGGCGGTGAGGCGTACGATGGTACGCGTCACCGCCATCACCATTGAGCCGGGGATGCCCTTCCCCGATACGTCGGCGATGATGAAGCCCCACAGGCCGTTGCCGAGATCGATAAAGTCGAAATAGTCGCCGGAGACAGCCTTGGCCCCGAGGTAATAGGAAGCGCATTGGTAACCGGGGATCTCGGGCGAGTTCGCTGGCAGCAGTTGACGTTGCACTTCGCGGGCGAGGGAGAGTTCGTATTCTGCTTTTTCCTGCTCGACCAGGGCCGACTGGGCGGCATTGAGATTGTGCGTCATGCGATTGAACTCGTTGGCGAGGATGCCGATTTCGTCGGTTGAATGCGGCTTGGTCTCATGATCGAGTTGGCCTTCGGCCACCGCCTTCATATCGCGCATCAGCAATTCGATGGGATGGGTGATGTTTCCCGCCAGCCAGTTGGCGACGCCGATGACGATGACAATCGAGAGCACTACGCCCATGAAGATGGCAATGAGGAGATTCGATTGGGCATTATTCACTGACGTGGCATTGACGTCGACATTGACGTAGGCGGTCTGTGTCCAATTGCCGCCGTTGGGATCCTGGCCGCCGAAGAGCCGATGATCGAGTTGGATCTTGTAGCGATAGATTGGCGTCTCGAGGCCATCGGCTTTTCGCAGGCCTGAGAACACCGAGATGTTGTTGGGCAGTTCGAGGGTCTGTCCGGACTTGGTGAGGAATAGGGTGCGATAGGTCTCGCTCTTTTCCATGGAGCTCTGCTCTTCGGCGCCAAAGCCACTGCCGGACAGCTGCTGGAACTTGTCTGGGCAATTGAATTTGACCGCCATGATGTCCGACGGAATAGTGCCCAGGCCGCCCCCCCAGTTACGAGCGTTTTCCAGACTGGCGAGGATCATTGCCCGGAAGCGGTTGAAATCCTTGGCTGATTCAGGCTCGACCCGTTCGAGGTTGGTGATCTCCCGGGCGACATTGTTGGCGATCTCGCAGGTCAGTCGGGCGACTTCGATGCCATCATGCATCTTTTGGCTATCGAGGTATTTATTGGCCTTTACGGTGATGATCACGCCGAGCAGGATCATGGCCACGGCGGTGACTCCCGAGAGCACCAGCATGAACTTGGCGCGCAGCCCGAGGTGCTGTGCGATTGAAGCCCCGCGAGCCTTCGTACCGGGGATATTGCGGCGATCGCTGCCTGCGGGTGTACCTCCGCGGGTGCTGGGGAGGTTTTTAACCGATCCTGCGACGGCCAATGAAGCGGAACTTTTAGCGGTATGTACATCCCGGGTTGCGTTCCCCGGCTGGGCCTGGGGAGAGCGGGTGGAGGTCGCAGCATGCGGGGTATTGGCGGATGTGCCCACTCGTCGATTATACGAGCCAGTCTTGGCTCGTAGCGGACCACTATCGCGGCGTTGAGTCGACATGGGTTCTCCTGGTGGGCAAGGCCACCATCACAGCTATCGCAGCGCGGCTCCAGCGAGGATTCCCGCCAACAACCCCGCTGCCAGATCATCAGCCATGACTCCCCAGCCGCCAGGAAGGTGTTCCAAAGCGGCAATCGGCCATGGTTTCACAATGTCAAACAGGCGAAATAGACCGAAACTCGAGAATGCTGATACGAAGGGTGAGGCAATCACAAGCTCGGGCGGAATGCACGCCAGCGTAGCCCACACCCCCGCGACTTCGTCGATCACAACCGCTCCCGGGTCGGCAATGCCGGTGCATCGACCGGCAACGCCTGCTGACCAGATACCGATGCTGGTGGCGATGATAATCGCGATTATCAAGCCCGGGGTGACCAGGGCTGCTGGCGCACAAAGGATCCACGGTATGGCGACCAGCACCGCGGCGGCGGTGCCCCACGTACCCGGAGCCGGCTTGAGGAAGCCGACGCCCCCGGCGGTGGCCAATAATCGCGGTAGGAGGGGGACGTGGGACCAGGCGACGGAGGCAGGAACGTAGCCAGAAGCTGCTTCGTCAGGCATCGACGTCGAGTTCTCCAAAGCGACCTTTGATCAATTCGACGAGGGTCGCGACGGCTTGCTTGGCGTCTTCACCGTCCGCTGAAATGGTCAGGTGAGAGCCGCATTCGGCAGCGAGCATGAGCAGTTCGAGGACCGATTTCGCATCGATGACCATACCATCTTTGGTGATCTGGATATCGGCAGCGAAGCGACTCGATGCAGTGGCGATCTGCGTTGAGGGGCGGGCATGAAGGCCCATTTTATTGGTCAGCACGACCTGTGCTTCCGCGTGCGGCATAGCTGTCTTTTATAGATCATCGGCAAGCGAATGCAAACTCCCGCTCAAGAACGTTTTAGGCGTTTCCTAAGGGAGTTGTGCGACAGGGGATGGCCGTTTCATTCACCACGGTAGAGACGGTCGGCGAAGCGCGGATCGAGAGCTTTAATAGATCGTACTTGCGCAGCGGTTGTATCGATGTCATACATCACCCGTCGCCAATACACGGCATCGCCTGAAAAAATCACATAACAGGCGCGATGATCGCGATCGCGGGGCTGGCCGACGGAGCCGATGTTGACCAGGTACTTGCCGCCATCGGAAATGTCGAAGCCATCGGGAAGTTCCGCCGCCGGCAGGAAGCAGCGATCGGCAGTGAAGACTCCCGGTCGATGGGTGTGGCCGACGAAGCAGAGGCGTTGGAAAGCGGCGAAGATCTGATCGATCTTGGTTGAGTCCGAACCTTCCCAGAGGTCGCTTTCGAGGACGTATTCCATAACCGGATCGCGGGGGCTGCCATGCACCAGCAGCAGATCATCGATCTCGTGCCGTACCGGTAGATCCTCGATCAGGCTCCACAGCGCTTTGCGGCGGGTCGCGGGCGACACGTCCTGGAGCTGATCGCGGGTCCAATCGACGGCGCGTTTAGCCGCAGCATGGAATCCGAACGCGCCATGCAGCACGGCGTGCTCATGGTTGCCCATGAGCATTAATTTGCAGCGGCTGGCGACCAGTTCGAGGGTTTCGACCGGACGCGGGCCGTAGCCGATGACATCGCCCAGGCAGAGGATCTTTTCCACCGTTCCGAGACGTTCGATGTCGGCGAAGACGGCCTCCAGGGCAGGAAGATTGGCATGGATATCAGAGATGAAGGCGATCACGCAGGGATTCTATGGTTATCGGAGACTGATCTAGGGGCGGGTTGCCGGGCGGAGCTGGATCTCGAGGTCATCCGCCATCAGCGACCAGTTGGTGCCCGGATCGGCGACGCCAAAAATCCCCACCGTCAGATGTTCGCTGCGTCCAAGGCTGGCCGAAACCGCCTTGCGTTCGGTGGTATCGTTGGCGAGGGCGACATAGAGAACGCCCTTGGCGAGTTCGATGCGCAGACCGACCTCGGGCCCCGGAGCGATCAAGCTCGTCACCGTCCAAGGACCCCAGGTGCCTTTTTCGGCAGCGCGCCACTGCACCAGGCCCTTGCTGGCACCCAATTGCAGGCCGTTTTCACGTTTTTCATCGCATAGTTCGAGGCCGCCGATGGCGCTGTCCTTCATCTCGGCGAGGTCGAGCTTGACCGTCGCTGAGCGCAGGCGTTTGGCGAGCACCAGACGATAGGCGGTAGTGGCGTCGCTGCCGGCCTGGGTGCCTGCGAACTGAAGCGCCTGATTGCGAGCGAGGACCGTGATCTGGGTGCCGAGCGCAGCCACTTCCCAGCCGGTAGCGACCGGGCCCCCGGCAGGCCAATCATCGAAGGTCTCGGTGGTCATCTCGTCATTAGCTGAGGCGAATTCGGCGAGCAGTTCCGAAGCATATTTCTTCGGTACATTGCTGGCATGGTCGAGACGCTTGAGCCAGGAGCGCGCCGCGGCGTCATCCTTGCGTGCGCTGGCGAGGTACACCCGGCAGGCGATGACCCAGCCATCAGTTATCGGCAGCTTGTCGAAGAGCGCCTCGGCCTCGGCGAAACGCGCCTGTTTGAGCAACCCGTAGGCTTGCCAACGCAAGGATTCATCGCTGGCGGTGGCGGCCAGGTTGTGCACCGATTCATCGGCCCCCGCGGACTTCAGGAGATTCGCGATCTGACCGAGGAACACCGCTCGATTACTGGCGGTCTTGTCGAAGTCGGCGAGGACATTCTGCCACGTGCCGTTTTCGAGGTGAACGGCGGCATTGTGCTCGGCGACGAAGCTCTTCAGGCCGGTTGGCAGGTTCTCAGTGGGGATGAGGCGGTGTTCGAGATGCGCCATGGCCACCGCGCCCAGCGCTCCTTTCACCTGCATCCAGAGTTTGCGGGCCTCGTCGCCCCGCCCCGCCTGTTCATGCAGGAGTCCGAGGTTGTAGCGGCCGACGTCGGCGGTCTCGGCATCGAGCTGCGGATCGTCGAGTCCAGCGCTCAGCAGCGTCAGGGCCTGTTGAGCGATTTCAGGAGTGGTGACCTTCATCATCACCGCTGAGGCCAGCCAGATCTTTGCCGGTCCGACCAATTGCCCTTTATCGATGAGTGTCTTGGCGGCGCGCATGCTCTCTTCCCGCTCGCCGCGCTTCAGGCTGCAGCGAGCATATCCCAACGCCGATTCCCAGTCCTGGTGCAGGTCGAAGCCTTTGCGGTAGGCCTCGGCGGCGGTACGCAGATCGCCGGCATTTTCAGCGAAGCGCGCGAGATAGCGATTAGCCTGGAAGGCCGTCGGCTGGCGTTCGAGCCAGACCTGCACCAGGGCCTTCATGCGCTCATCCTGCTTGCGTTCGATGAAGATTCCGGCTTGGGCCTCGTAACCGGCAGTCCAGTTCGGATCTGCACTGAGGCCCGCCTGGGCCGCCCCGAGGACGCCATCCCAGTCCTTCTTCTCGCTCAGCAGCTGGATGGCGATGGCCGCGATCTCCGGCGAGGATTTCTTGGCCAGTGCCCGCTGGGCGAGCGCGATGGCGGCGTCCTTGACCCCGGCATCGTTGGTCGACGGCCGTTCTGCGGCGAAACGCAGCGTGCGCTGGAGGTCGAGCCAGTCCTTGGCTGCTAGGGCCTGTTCGCCACGGCGGGAGACCGCCTCGGCCAGGGATTGATGTCGATCGATGCGCACCATCTCATTTTTCGGTACCAGGGTCGTAGGGTTACCCGGGCGTTCGAAGCGGACTGCGCCATCAGGCTGGGTGCCGACCACCGTGCCCACCAGCGAACTGCCGTTGGTCAACCAGATGGTATCGTAGTCGACCGCCGTCAACGGCACGCGCGCGACGGTTTCCGCGGCCCGCAAAGGGCTCGTCGCCAGTTGGCTCAGCGCCAGCACGGTGGCATACGTAAAGAGGCAGGCACGGTGGCGCAGGGACATGGCTCAACGCTCCGTGAGAGGCAGAATGGGAAGGGCAGGCAGGGCGAGCGGCGGCGGCGGTGGAAAGCTCAGACGCGTGGTGCGGAATTCCGCCCGTTTCATGGTGAACGGATTGGTCGCGGCCTCGCTCGCCAAGGCCGGCACCAGCGGTTGCAGGGCCCGCTCGGCGGAAACCACATGCGTGCCGAGCATGGCTTTGGGAACGTCAAGGGGAGCCACCGCCTCGCCGGTATCACTGGCAGTGATACCGAGGGCCAGTGAGATCAGCGAGGCAAGGACCGTGAGCCCGCCGATGAGCAGGTGTTTGGACATGCTATTGGTCTCCCAAGCCGGGCTTGCTGCCGCTCGTGACGGGCTTCGTCGGTGAAGCGCTCACGGTCGTCCGCACGGGTTTGCTGACGGTTGATTTGCCTGCTGGCAGCGACTTTTCGGGGGCCAGCTTCCACGCCGATTGATTGGGTACGATGAGGCTCACGGTGAAATGACTGCGCTGGGCGGCCTCGGGATGTCCGGGGTTGGGAATGAGGTTGACTCCACGTACGCCCACGCCGTGCTTGTGGGTGGCGGTGAAGCCCTGGAGTGCGCCTTGGAGGACTTCATACGGTGCTTCGAGGTCGATCTCGGCGGTAAAGATTGCGAACGCCCCCGAGGTATCGGCCCAGCTGCGCCCGGGCTGCAGGGTGCTGATGCGCTGAACACCGGCTTCCATCAGGGTTTCTAGGGCCACGCGATAGAGGAAGAGTTGCGCTATCTGCATTTGGCGCACGGTTTCGTCGGCATCGAGGCCGCTTTCCAACGGCAGGCCGGCGGGGAGTGTGACTCCCGTGCGATCAGCGCGCTGACGCAGGCCCCTGAGGTCGGTAGCGACGCGATTGGCGGCGCTGGTCAGATCGCTGGCACGGTAGTCCGACGTGAGTTCGGGGACCAGGACGGCGCTGGCTTCATCCAGGGCATGCGACTGCTCCTGGCCGGAATGCTGGGCCATCGTTACCTGCTGATCGAGACGCGCGCCGTTGCGCTGAGAGGTGGCGAGCTCGCTCGTCAACTGCGTCGTACGCGTGCGTTGAGTGTCGAGGGTGGCGGTGCGGGCGCTGACCCAGATCAGACCGCTCACGGCGGCGGCACCGGCGATGCCGCCCCACAGAGCGAGGATACGGGTCTCGCTGGTCATGCGGCAGTCTCCTGGCGCATGACTTTTCGGGTACCAAGCCAGGCCACCGGCCACCAGAGTAGAATCCATACCCCTGCCGCGGTCAGTAGTGGGGCGATGATCTGCACTTCGACGGCCTCACCGGGGCCGTTCTGATAGCGCAGCCCCGGCCACATTGCGGCCCCCAGGAGGCTCATCGCCAGGCCGAGTTTCCAGGGGAATCCCGGGCGGCCTTGGCGCGTCTGCCATGCTTGCCAGGGCACGCCCCACAACAGCAAGGGGGCCCCGACGAGGTAGATCTTGGCCGAGGTCTGCGGGCCGAACCACAGCCATAAGAAGACGGCTCCCAGGATCAACAGGGCCCCGACGCGGATGTCGGTACGGCAGCCGGGATCGGTGAAGGCGAAGCCTTTTTTCACCGCCGGTATCTTCACCGCTGCTGAAGGAAACGGCGAAGTCTCGGCGACGGGCGGGGTAGCAAGATCGGTCACGTGAACTCCGGATGAGCAGGGTTAGACGTCGTTTGCCAGGCTGCCGACCAGACGGCGGCGGCAGCTATGGCTGCAGTTTCAATGCGCAGGATCGGTCCCGCCAGACGCACCGTGGCGGCGCCCCCGTCGGTAAGGGCGGTGAGCTCCGCGGCAGTGAATCCGCCTTCCGGCCCGATCACTAGGGTGACCGGTGCCGGCGTTCCGGGAGCTGCAGCTCTGCCAGAACGGTCGAGTACGGTAAGACGTGCCCCGGACTGCACCAGGGTCGGAATCGATGCGCCCAGGGCGAGCCGCGGCAGGGAGGCCCTTCGGCATTGCTTGAGGGCCTCCCCGGCGATGCGTGAAAATCGTTCGAGGCTAGCTGGTTGACGTTCGCTGCGGGTGGTTTCGAGGAGGGTG
>JBILBP010000296.1:0-3663 GCA_044353645.1 Planctomycetota bacterium
TGATCGTTGATGGCCTGCACGCCTTTGCCGATGATCTGTGGGCGGCCTGCGCCTGCGCCCTCGGCACCGGCGCGTCTCTCGAGTTGCCGGCGTTCCCCCCGGGAGCGAACCAGGACCTGAGCCTGATCCACGAACAGGTACGCGGGCTGCTGGCGCGCAAGGACTGGGTCCGCCGGGCGCACAAGTTCGCGCGCAATTATTTCGCCGGTGATCTCCGTCGCCTGAGCCATTGCCTGAAGCGCGTGCATAATTGCAAACTCTGGGAAGACCTGCAGCGCGAGTACATTCCCGTCGATTATACCCTGATGCATGAAGCCAGCGATGAGACCACACTCGGCGATACTCTGGCCTGCGCCGGCGGCACCTGCGAAGGGTAGCACAGATTCGCAGCGAGAGCCGACGATCGTAGCTCAGTTTGGCCAGGTCGGTCTAATCTCCGCCGAGAATCGACTTGAACGAGACTAGGGACCAGGGATCAGAGGCCAGGGACTAGGGGCCAGGGACCAGGGGCCAGGGACCAGGTGCCAGGGACTAGGGGCCAGGGCCAGGGACCAGGGGCAGGGCAATGGCAAATAGGTCCTCGCGACCTCCCCGCGACTTTTTCCAGGAACCCTGGTCGCGACACCGTGACCCGCATCAGCCGCCCAGCGAGAAGTCGGCTGAGCGCTGATTTTAGGACATTCTTGCCGCCGTCAGGGTGGAGTTCAGACGAGGCCTTAAAGTGGAAACGGCGCGGCGGCTTCCTCATCCATGCCCGACACGTGCACCGCCAGCTTCGCCGCCAGATGGTTGTTCAACGAATCAGTGATGAACTGCAGCGTGCCGCCGACCGACGACGAACACGAACCGCAGGCGCCATGGTACTGCACGAAGAGGTCGTCGTTCTTGAGATCGACCAGATCGAGTCCGCCGCCATCGCTGGCCAAGGCCGGACGGACGTGCTGATCGAGCACCGCCTCGATGCGTTTGACGCGCTCGAAAAGCCCGCATTCAGCGAAGGGCTTGAGATCCTTGACGGTTACCGGCGCCGGCTGCTGCCAACGTTCGGCGGCCTTGCGCAGGACGTAAAACGGCGTGTCGGCATCCAAGGCCAGGGCCATCGCCGGTTCGCTCTCGGCACCGCGCAGATGCGCCTCGACTAACCGCGGACTGACCGTGGCCGCCTCGGCCATGGATTTGCCGATCGCTAGTTGGCACAGCACATCATAAGCCGCCAGGAGCTCGCCAACCGCGCTCGACTGGAAGCGGGCGTCTTTGACCACTCCCTGGGGATCGACGACCAGGAACAGGTTGAGGTGATCCGGCGCATTCTGCGCCCCGTGTTCGGTGGCGATCAGCCGGCAACCCCGCGCCTGGGCATTGGCGTCGGTGAAATCACCACGGTAACTCACCGACTTCAGGCGAGCAGCAACCGCTGGGGAAACATGGGCGACATCGGTAACCGTCACGGGAGGACTCCGCGCACGATCATCACGCTCGGCGGATGACGACAACCATCAGCCGGCCATGGCCTGGGCAACTCCAGCGGCCAGGAGGTCGATCCCTTTCGCAAATCGTTCGCGGTGTATGCTCCTGCACGCATGTCCGACCGCCCCTCCGCCCAATGGCCCTTGATTTCACGCATCCTACGACAGGGCTGGGAGTACCGCTGGCTGGCCGGAGCGATGCTGCTGACCACGGTGGCGGTCACCGCCTTGACCGGCTATCAGGGCAAACTGTTCAAGGACCTGCTCGATGCGCTGACGGCGGTGCAGCATGGGGGTAACCAGCGACAGCCGATCTTTACCATTTTGTTCGATGTGCTGCGTTCAGCCTTTTTCGGCGGCAATGGCAATGAAAGTTTGGTGGCGGCCAATCATGAAGTCCAACGCGTGGCCCTGATCATGCTCGCCCTGGCCCTCCCCCTCGGGCTGCTGTCCTACAGCGCCTGGCTCACCGGCCAGTACCTCGCCAACCGCTGCATGCGCGACCTACGCTCGCGATTCGTCGCCCATCTCGTACGCCTCGATCTCTCCTTTCACGGCGAGCTGGCACGCGGCGAATTGCTCTCGCGGGTCACCGCCGATCTCGATCGGCTGTATTCGGTGCAGTCGATGCTCTTCGGCAAATTTATCCAGCGCCCGGCCTTGGCCCTGGGTTACATCGCCGCCGTATTCTGGGCTTCATGGCAGATCGGCCTAGCGGTGTTCATCGTCCTGGTACCGATCGGCGCGATCATCGCCCGCATCCTACGCAAAACCCGGCACCGTTCGCAGCGCGCCCAGGAGACCCTCGCCGCGACGCTGATCGCCTTCGAGCAGATCACCGGCGGTATCCGGGTGATCAAGACCATGGGCTCGACCGAGCGCGAAGTCACGCGCTACAGCGGTCTGAACCAGGATCTCTATGGCGATCGCCAGCGCGTGGCGCGGGCCCGCGCGCAATCTGAGGGCATCACCCAAGGCTCGGTGCTGCTGATGGCCGGTGGGGCGATGTTCCTGGCCTCGCTGCTGTTCATCCGCGGCTGGATCACCCCCAGCGATCTGCTGGTCTCGCTGACCTTCGTCGGCCTGCTCATCGGTGCCCTGCGCGAACTCCAGAAAGTCTGGGGTGACATCCAGGAGAACCTTCCCGCCGCTGAGCGCGTCTACGCCATCCTCGATCGCCAGCCGACGCTCGTCGATCGTCCGCAGGCGCCGGCCCTCGCCGCCCCACAGCGCGCCATCCGCCTGGAAGACGTCAGCTTCCGCTATGCCGCCAACAGCGAGGCGGTGATCGAACACATCGATCTGCTCATTCCCGTCGGGCGGACCACGGCCCTGGTCGGACCATCGGGTGGCGGCAAGAGCACCCTCCTCGATCTCATCCCCCGCTTGCGCGACGTCAGCGGCGGACGCATCACCTGGGACGGCACCGACATTCGCGAGGTCCAGGCCGACAGCCTGATCCGCCACGTAGCCATCGTCAGCCAGGATTCCTTCCTCTTCAACGACACCGTCCGCGCCAACATCCGCTACGGTAAACCCGGCGCGTCCGATGCCGAGGTCGAACAGGCCGCGCGCCGCGCGCATGTCCACGATGCTATCCTCAGCCTCGAAGGTGGCCAAGGTTATGACACCGTCGTCGGTGATCGCGGCGGACGACTGTCGGGCGGTCAACGCCAGCGCGTGGCAATTGCCCGCGCCCTGCTGCGCGATGCCCCGATCCTGCTGCTCGACGAGCCGACTAGCGCTCTCGATGCGACCAGCGAGCAGCATGTGCAGGAGGCCCTCGATGAGCTGATGAAGAACCGCACGACGGTGGTCATCGCCCATCGCCTGGCGACGGTGCAGCACGCCGATTGCATCCACGTCATCGGCAAACGCGGACCCGGACCCTCGCAGGTGCTGGAATCGGGCACGCATGCGGAACTGGTGGCGAAGAACGGCGAATATGCGGAATTAGTGCGGTTGCAGCAGCTGGGGTAGCTGCTGGGGTAGCTGCTGGGAGAGCAGCTGGGAGAGCAGCTGGGAGAGCAGCTGAGAGAGCAAAGCGACCAGCGACCAGCGCAGTCGTTGTACGAACCCCGTTTGCCAACTACTGCCCGCCGTCAGGCATAGCCCGGTCCGATCACGACGACCTCGTCGACTGCCGATGATGAGCAGGGCCGCTCAGGTGGCGAGTTCTACGCGAACCTTGCTACCG
>JBILBP010000295.1:0-3663 GCA_044353645.1 Planctomycetota bacterium
ACGTTGAGCATCCCGCCGGCGAGGGCGGTGACGCAGATGAAGACCACGAAGGGCACCATCGGCGCCGCCAGCGAGGCCACCAGGACCACGCGCGCGTGCAGGTCGCCCCAGGCGAGGAGCGCACTGCAGGCGGCCAGACCCATGAGCGCGATCAGCGACAGGAGCATGGTCAGGCGCCCCAGCACCAGGCCGGCGAATTGTTCGGCGGCCTGCGGATCGCTTTCCCTGAGCCGCGCATAACGAGGGATGAAGGCCGTGCTCAGCGCCCCCTCGCCGAAGAGATTGCGCAGGAGGTTGGGCAGCTGGAAGGCGGTGAAGAACGCATCGAGGAGCGGTGAGCCGCCGGCGGCGCCCGCCCACAGCCGATCACGGACCAGCCCGATGATGCGGCTGACGAGGGTCCAAGCGCTGACCGTCAGCGCCTTACGCGCGAGTTGCCAGGGCTGCATCAACGCGCCAGGGTCGCGGCCAAGAACAGGTACTTGAGATCGTTGTCCTGGAGTTCGCCGCGCAGGCCGAACCACACGCCCGGCTTGTAGGCGAGATCATCGGCACCCACCGAGAAGCTCACGCGCTCCCAGATGGTATAGTCGAGCGTCGCGCGCAGACGCACATCGCCGGTTTCATAGCGCCGATCGTTCAGCTCGCGGGTGTTGTGCTTCTGGCGGATCTGGGTGTTAAGCGCCAGATTCTTGGTGAAATTCCACCACAGGCGGCCGCCGGCGCGGCTTTCAAGCAGACCAGCGGAAGCGCCCAGACGGTAGAACTGCTGTTCGTCATCGCGGAACCAGCGGTAGCCGACCTGCAGATTGAAATCGACGTTGAGCTTATCGGGGTCGTCGTTCTGGATATCGCGGTTGTCGCCGGCGGTGCGGTAGACCACCCCGACCTCATAGAACTTCCACGGCCGTGGTTCGAGGCGCATATAGGCCTCGCCGATGGTCACGCCCGAATCGAGATTGTTGCCCGCCGACAGACCGCCGATGAACTTGAGCTCGGAGAAGCCCTGGGTCAGTGGCTTCACTTCTTCCAGGCGCTGGTTGGCATTGTCGAGCATGGTCTCGGCCTTGGTGTGCAGGGTGTCCTCGAACACCAGCTTGCCGACGGTGCCCTGGCCGCTGGCGATCTGCTCGCTGATGACCCCGGCATGGTCGATGGTCTTCTTGAGGTTGGGGCGGTTCTCGGCCACCGCCTCCTCGATCTGCCCGGCGGCACCGGCGACCTTGCCGCCGGCGCGGGTGAAGGTCTCGAGCACGATGCGGATCTGTTCGCGGTTGTCGGCGACGACTTCGCCGATGCGCTCGGCGACGGTGCGCACGTTGAGGATGGCGGCGCGGATGTTCTCACGGTTTTCGGTGACCGTACCGTCGATCGAGCCGGCGGCGGTGCCGATATTGCGGATCGTGGCCTTGAGCTGGTCGCGGTTTTCCTTCACCGCGTCGCGGACTTCCGTCGACATCTCGCCGAAGGCCTGCATGCCTTCGCGCAGGGCGACGATGGCCTTCTGGATCTCGACGCGATTCTCATCGACGAGCTTGTGTACCGAGGCGACGGCTTCATCGACGCCCACCGGCTCGGCGCCGGTGGCGACCTTGGTACCTTCGGGCGTGATCGGCATGCCGGTGCTCGATTGGATCTCGAGCTCGGCGCCGCCGAGGATGCCCTGACGGATCAGGTACTTCGTCTGCTCATCGACCAGCACCGCGCGCTTGCGGATGGCTTCGATGGAGAAGATCACCGACACCGCCGCCATGCCATTAGCCTGCAGCACCGGCTCGACCGCCGACACCGAGCCCACACGCACGCCATTGTAGGTCACCGGATCGCCGGCCTTGAGGCGCTGCACGCGCGGAAAAGTCACGCTGTAGGCGCCGCGTTGCCGCAGGGACGGGGTGATGAAGACCGTGAAGGTGAGGATCAGGGCGACCACCACCAGGAAGAGCATGCCGACTTTCAGCTCTGAGGTCATGACCCATGCCCTTGCAGAAATGCTTCCGTGAGCGGGCCCTGCGTCGAGCCGGTGAGTAGCTGCTGGACCACCGGGTTGGGACTGGCGCGGAAGGCTTCCTTCGAACCGATGGCGATGATGCGGCCTTTGTAGAGCATGGCGATGCGATCGGCGATCTTGAAGGCCGCCTCGATGTCGTGGGTGATGACGACACTGGTGACACCCAGGCGCCGCTGCAGATCCAAGGTCAGTTCGTTGACGCCACTGACGGTGACCGGATCGAGGCCGGTGGTCGGCTCGTCATAAAGGATCAGTTCCGGCTCATGGACGATGGCACGGGCGATACCGACGCGCTTGCGCATGCCCCCCGAGAGCGCCGCGGGCTTGAGATGGAGGATCTCGCCGGCCGGCAGGTAGACCTTCTGCAGGGCGAGGACGACCTTGTTATAGACCACCTGGGCGGGCAAGCGCTGAACCTCGACCAGGGGCAGGCCGACATTCTCGAGCACGGTCAGCGAATTGAGCAGGGCCGCGCCCTGGAAGACCACGCCGAGGTGGTTGCGATAGGCTTCGAGCTGCTCGTCGGTGGCGCGATCGAGACGCACGTCGAGGCCCGAGAAATGCACGTGGATCGAGCCTTCGTCGGGACGCAGCATGCCCATCAGATGACGCAGCAAGGTGGTCTTGCCCGAGCCGGAACCACCGATAATCACCAGCGTTTCCCCGCGCAGGACATCGAGATCGATGCCGCGGAGAATGTGCCGCCGGCCGAAGCTCTTGTCGAGCTCGCGGATCTGGAAGAGCGCCTCTTTGCCGGCGGGAACCGGGTCGAGGGGGGCCGAGGCCTCCATCTGCTCACGCGACATGGTGTTCATTCGACCACCGGCTTGAGGATCTGCTGGACGAACCCGGTCATGATCAGATTGGCGATGAGGACGCAGACTACCGCCGAGACCACGGTCTGATTGGTCGAGCGGCCGACGCCCTCGGCGCCATCGATGGTGTGCAGGCCGCGATCGCAGGCGATGGTCGCGATCAAGGCCCCGAAGACCATCGACTTGACCAAGCCGGAATAGAAATCGACGTTGCCGAGGATCCCACGCGCCGATTCGAGAAATTCCTCGGGCGGACGGTTGAAAACCTGGGCCGCTACCAGACCGCCGCCGAACATCCCGACATAGTCGGCGATGACCGTGAGCAGGGGCATGGCAATGATCAACGCCAGCATCCGTGGCAGAACCAGAAAGCGCACCGGGTTGATGTTCATGACGCGGAGGGCGTCGATCTCTTCGTTGACGGCCATGGTCCCGAGTTCGGCGGCCATCGCCGCGCCAACGCGCGAGAGCATGATGATCGCCGCCCAGATCGGACCGAACTCGCGCACGAAAGTAGCGCCGATGATCGCGCCGAGATTTGCCTGGGCGCCGAACTTGGCCAATTCTGAGCCGGTCTGCAGCGCCATGATCATACCGGTGAGGAAGGCGATCAGCGCCAGTACGAAGATGCTACCGATGCCGCAGATCTCGATCTGGCGGAAGAGCTGGGGCATGACCCGGCCGGTCTGGGGTAGCTGGTGGATGCTGTCCAGGAAGAGCAGCACCGCCCGACCGCCGACGCTCGCGCGCTGCATCGCCGAACGACCGAAACTCTCGACGACCTTGGCCCCGGTGCCGTGCTCGACGCGCTGGAAGATGGTGGTTTTTCGGTTCATTCCA
>JBILBP010000037.1:0-12158 GCA_044353645.1 Planctomycetota bacterium
GACAGGCGGTGATGGCATGCGAAAGACGAGAGCGACCCATGTGGTCCGACCCGATTTTTTTTGAGCAATGTCAAGTTCTTTTTTCACAAATGGCTACTCCTATGCTACTGTATCACATGGGTTTATGGACTAACTGAACGCCATTGGGGATACACCTCGTGCCCCGTGCTACCGATCTCGATTCTGGTACGCCGGCCTTTAAATCCGTGTCCGTCACCATCAGCGTCGAGTAGTCCGCGCCGCCCGTACTACCGTCGCCGCCACGGCTGATAGACTACTTCCCACATGCGCACCGTCTTCATGGGCACGCCTGACATCGCCGTGCCGGCCCTGCAGTTGCTCGCCGCCCGCACCACCGTCACCTGCGTCATCACCCAGCCCGATCGCCCGGCGGGACGCGGACATCATCTGAGCCCGCCGCCGGTGAAGACCGCCGCCCTGGCCTTGGGCCTGCCGGTATGGCAGCCGGAGTCCTTGAAAGGCTGCGAACAGGATCCGCGCCTCGACTGCGATCTGGCGGTGGTCATGGCCTATGGCGAATTGTTGCGGCAGCCGGCGCTCGACCGGCCGCGGTATGGTTGCATCAATCTGCATGCGTCGCTGCTGCCGCGCTGGCGCGGCGCCAGTCCCTTGCAGGCGGCCCTGCGCGCCGGCGATACGCGTACCGGCGTGACGGTGATGCGCATGGTCCGGGCCTTGGATGCCGGGGCGATGTTCCTCGCCGATGAAGTCGCCATCGGGCCGCGTGCGACATTGCCGGAATTGCATGACCTGCTGATGGCTTCGGCAGCCCGCGCGCTGGCGGGATTCCTCGACGGCTTTTCGCAGCTCGACGGCTCTCCGCAGCTCGACGGCTCTCCGCAGCTCGCCGCCGTCGAGCAGGATCCGCGCCTGGTGACCACCTGCCATAAGCTCACCGCCGAACATGGCCGGCTCGACTTCGCCCAGGGCGCGGTGGCCATCGATCGCTGGGTGCGCGCTTATACGCCCGCTCCAGGGTGCTGGGTGCCGATGGGCGAGGCCAAGTTGAAGATCCTTGCCGTCGAGCCGGTAGCGCTCGCCATACCGATCGGCAACGTCGTTCATGACGGCGCCCGGGTGCTCATCGGTTGCGGCGCCGATGCTGTGATTCTGCATCAGCTGCAGGCGCCCGGCAAACGCCCGATGGCGACGCGAGAGTATCTGCGCGGCAATGCCTTGCCTGAACAGCTGTGATGGGACGGTGCGTCTCGGCGAGGCTCGGCGTCGGCATGTGCCTCCTTTTGACGCTCTTGACGCTCTTGACGCTCTTGACGCCGAGCAGCGTCTCGGCTGAGGAGGCAGAAACCTCGGTATCGATTGCGGCGGCGGCGGATCTGGTGGCCTGTCTGGACGCGCTGGATGCGGTCTTCACGGTCGAACATCCGCAGGTCGCACTGCAGCGCACGGTGGGTTCTTCGGGCAATTTCCGGGCCCAGATCGCCGCCGGGGCGCCCTTCGACGTGTTCATGTCCGCCGATGTCGCCTATCCGCAGGCGTTGATCGCGGCCGGACTGGCCCAGGCGGAGAGCCTGACTCCCTATGGCACGGGACGGATCGTACTGTGGACGACGACCCCGGGCTTGGACGCTAAGCGCGGTTACGCCCTCTTGGCTGAGCCGGCCGTACGCAAAATCGCCATCGCCAATCCCGCGCACGCGCCGTATGGCCGGGCGGCGCAGGCGGCGCTCGAACGGGCCAGTCTGTGGGCGGGATTGCAGGCCGAGCTGCAGGCGAAGCTGGTATTTGGCGATAATATCGCCCAGGCGGCGCAGTTCGTGCAGTCTGGAAATGCCCAGGTGGGCATTGTCGCGCTCTCACTGGTGCTGGCGCCGAATACCGGCGGCAGCTGGTGGGAGATCCCCACTGAGCACTATCCGCCCCTGTTGCAGGCGGCGGTGCTGACCAATAAGGGCGTCGGTAATGTCAGCGCTCGTGCCTACCTCGCCTTCCTCGCTACCCCGGCGGCGCGGAAGGTCTTTGCACGCTACGGCTTCACCGTGCCTCATGACCAGTGACTTCGTCGAAGCCCTGCTGCTGACCCTGGTCCTGGCGTGCACGGTCACCACCTTGCTGCTGCTGCTCGGCGTGCCCCTGGCGTGGTGGCTGGCACGGACGCGGGCACGTTGGGCATGGGCGATCGAGATCCTGGTCACCGTACCTTTGGTGTTGCCGCCGACCGTGCTGGGTTTCTACCTGTTGCTGCTACTTTCACCGGCGAACGGCTTGGGGCAGTGGTGGCTGGCGTTAACCGGCACCCAGCTGACCTTCAATTTTACCGCCCTGGTGATCGGCTCGGTGATCTTCTGCCTGCCGTTCGCGGTGCAGCCCTTCCATCTCGCCTTCCAGCAGATTCCAGTGGCCCATCTCGAATCCGCGCGGGTGCTCGGTGCGCCACGCTGGCAGACCTTTTGGCGCATCGAGATCCCCAGCGCCAAGCGTGGCCTGGCGGTGGGCGCGACCCTGGCCTTCGCGCACACCATCGGCGAGTTCGGGGTGGTGCTGATGCTCGGAGGGAGCATCCCCGGCTCGACGCGGGTGGCCTCGATCGCGCTGTACGATGCCGTGCAACGCCTCGACTACGTTCAGGCGCATGCCTATGCGGCAGTCCTGGTGCTGGTATCGCTGGCCTTGATGAGCGTGCGCTGGGCTTTGGATCGGACACGGAACTTACGGTAAAAGACGCTCGATCGCCGTCCATAATTCGTTGAAGATCGTGTCGGCATCGCGTTCGGCGTCGATGACGTGCAATTCGCCAGCCGCCGCCAAGACCGTATAGCCCTCATGGACCCGCTGCTGGTAGGCGAGCCCACGGGCTTCGATGCGGTCCTCGCCGCGTGCGGCGGCGCGCCGTTGGAGAGCGACTTCCGGGGCGATGCGCAGCCACAGTGCGAGGTCGGCATGCAGGCCATCCAAAGCGAGGTCGATGGCTGATCGGACGAGGTGCGCATCCAATCCCAGGCCGTAGGCTTGATAGGCCATGGTCGAATACCAAAAACGATCGAGCAGAACCACTTCCTGGCGATTGAGCGCCGGCTTGATTACCGCATGGCACAATTGCGCGCGGGCGGTGAGATAGCCGAACAGTTCGGCCGTGGGGCAGGCTTCGGTGGTCTTGTCGAGCAACAGGGTGCGGACCTGCTCGCCAAGCACCGTGCCGCCTGGTTCGCGTAGCCGGCGATGGCGGATACCGCGTTCGCCGAGGCGGGCGGCAATGCGTTCGATCTGCGTCGATTTGCCGCAGCCATCGATGCCTTCAAGGACGATTAAGGGCATCTCAGAAGGCTCCGGTGCCGATCCAGCCGAGGGCGCAGGCGGCAGCCAAGGCCAAGCCCACGAACAGGCGATACCAACCGAAGATCACGAACGAATGCTGCGCGACATAGCGGATCAGCCAATGGATCACGCCCAGGGCGACGATGAACGAGACCACGAAGCCAACCCCGATGAGCCCATAACCATCTGAGGTGATCTCGTGCCGATGCTTCCACAGATCATAGACCGAGGCCGCGGTCAGCACCGGGATCGAAAGGTAGAAGCTGAACTCGGTCGCGGCCGAGCGCGAGATGTTCAGGCACAGGCCGCCCATGATCGTCGCCCCCGAACGCGAGACCCCGGGGATCAGCGCCAGGATCTGGCACAGACCGACAAAAAAGGCGGTTTTGGTCGGTAGATCCTCACCCCGGGTATGCAGTTCGCGCTTGGGCAGGCGCTCGATGACGAGAATCGCCAGGCCACCCAGGCAAAGCGCGCCGGCGACTACCGGCGGATTGAACAATAACGCTTTGAGATGTTTGCCGAAAAGCAGTCCGACCACCGCGAAGGGCACGAAGGCGATCACCAGGTTGAGCCAGAAACGCTGGCAGGCGGGATCGTGGCCAAGGCCCTTGATCTTGAGCAGGAGGCGGGCCCGGAAGTACCAGACCACGGCCAGGATCGCGCCCATCTGGATGACGATCTCGAAGACTTCTTTGATCGGATGTTGGAAGCCGATGAGTTCGCTGGTGACGATCAGATGTCCGGTGGAAGAAACGGGCAGGAACTCGGTCAGGCCCTCGACCACTCCCAAGATCGCAGCCTTGGCCGCAAGTAATAGATCCATGGTGGGTTATGCTGAGCGATTTTGGCCATAGCAAAGAGCTGATTTGGGGCGCAGATTGACCAGCAATTCAGCGACCGCCAAGTCATCCTTTGTGTCGCCCTCACGGTATGCGAGGTTGGTCTCGCCCCGCATGCATCTCATCCACATCATTGCGCGTCTGAACGATGGTGGCCCGGTCCGTGTGCTGGGAGCCCTGCTGCCGGAGTTGCAGCGGCATGGACAGCGCATCACCGTGCTCACCGGCACCTGCGCCGCCGATGAGCCGGATTGCACCGCCTGGCTGCAAGCTCATGGGATCACCGTCGAGGTCGTCCCCGGGCTTGGCCGCAGCCTGCATTGGCGCGAGGACTGGACGGCGTTTAAAGCCATCTTCCAACGTTTGCGTGCTCTGCGTCCGGATGTCGTGCATACCCATACCGCCAAGGCCGGCTTCCTCGGCCGTAGCGCCTGCCGCCTGCTGCGTCTGCCCTGCGTACACACCTATCATGGCCATGTCCTGGACGGATATTTCAGCCATCCGCTGACCGTCGCCCTGACCCATCTTGAACAGTTCGTCGCTGCCAACCACCATCATCACGGCCTGACCCCGTCGCAGGTCCTCGACCTCTCGCGCTGCTTCCGCATCGGCCGGCGTTCGACCTGGCATACCGTGCCCGTGCCGGTGCTGCCGGTGAAGCCGCAAGCCCATGTCGAATGGGCCACGGCGTTACGCCGGCGGACACCGGTGGTGGGCTTCCTCGGGCGCTTGGCGCCGATCAAGGACATCGATCTGTTCCTTGAGACGCTGGCGGTGCTCTCGCATACGCGGCCGGTGCAGGGATTGATCTGCGGCGATGGCCAACTGCGCGAACAAGCCGAATTCCGTGCGGCGGAACTCGGCCTGCGGGTGCATTTCACCGGCTTCATTCCTGCCCGCGAGGCCCTCGGGCAGATGGATGTGTTGCTCATGACCAGCCGTAACGAAGGTCAGCCGCTGGCCGCCATCGAGGCCGCTTCGGCGGGGGTGCCGGTGGTTGCGCCGCCGGTGGGCGGTCTCGCCGATCTCATCCGCTGGCGCGGCGTGGTGGGGGCGCCGCGCACCGCCCAAGACTTGGCGGCAGCGGTCGGTCGGCTGCTCGCCGAGCCGGACTACCGCCAGAAGATCACCGCCGCCGGCCGGCGCCTGGCCGCCCATCTCGCGCCGGCGGCGCTGGTGCCCGCCTATCTCGACATGTACCGCCTGGTGGCCGAGACCGCCGTCGAGCGCGCCGCCGCCCGCGCCGCCACGCGCACGGCTCAACGGGCGGCGCGCAAAGCCGTACGAAGTCCATGATGCGCTGGCTCATGTGGGTCTTGCTCGCGACCGGGCTCCCGGCGGTCGAGGTCACTCCCGAATTCACCGCTGCGACCACCGGCGATCTGCTGACCTGGACCCTCACCGCCACGCCTGCGGCGTGGTCGACCACCGATGTCAGCCGTACCCCGCAGTTGAAGATCACCGCTCCCAACGGCCAGGTTACCTATCGTCCGTCGTTCCAGACTCTCACCCGGCTGCAGGTCCGTCACGTGGCTCGCCAGCCGGGCACCTATCGTTGGAAGCTGCTCGAACCGGGTGGCGCCGCCAGTGCGCTTGAGGGCCAGTTCACCGTCACTATCGGCAGTAATCCGCGCGGGCCGTTGATGATCAATCCCCGCAATCGGCGCTTCCTGGCATGGGCCGATGGCACGCCGTTCGTGCCCGTGGGCCCCAATATCGCTTGGGTCGATGGCGATCCGCTGGCGGGCTTCCAGAAGTCGTTTGCGACCTTGCGCGCACATCACGGCAATCACACGCGCATCTGGATGGCGACCTGGAGCCTGGGGCTGGAAGGTGCCCAGCCGGATGCATTCCGCCTCGAGCGTGCCGAGCAGCTGGATGGCGTCCTAGCCGCCGCCCGCGCCGCCGGCGTGCGCGTGACCCTGGTCCTCGATAATCATCACGACGTACTGCAAGGCGTGCCGTTTCCCTACGGCGATAATCTCGTTGCCCGCCAGGATCATTTCTTCAGCATCCCGCCGCCGGCCGCCTGGGAGCGTCGCCTGCGCTACTGCCTGGCGCGCTGGGGTGCGGACGACACGATCCTGGCCTTCGAGCTGATCAACGAAGCCGACTTGGCGATGCCCGTGCGCGAGCGCGCCATTCCCTGGCTCGAAGCGGCGATGGCCAAGCTCAAGGAATACGATGTCGATCAGCGCCTGCACACCGTCAGCTGGTGCGGCGGGGATTGGCCAAGAGCCCTGGCCTCGCCCGCGATCGATATCGTCCAGCTGCATAGCTATGTGCTCGAATGGATCGAAGAGACCGAAGCCGTGAAGGCCGCGACCCGTGATGGCGTGGGCATGCTCATCCCCGCGGCGCTGCAGGCCAGTCAGGCCGGTGCCCATGGCGAGATCCGCCCGTGGCTGCTGGGCGAAGTCGGCTACCAGGGTTCGACCGCGGAAAACCCCGGCAATGACCTCGATCCCACGGGCATTCTGCTGCGTCAACAGCTCTGGGCGGGTTTCCTGCTCGGCGGCTGCGGTGGGGGGATGAACTGGTGGTGGGATGTGTACCTCGACGCGCACCACCTGTGGCCGGTCTATGGGGTCTTCGCCCAACTCATCGCCGAGCTCGATATCAACGATCCGGAGTTGGCCCCCTTGTCACCCAACGAAGGCGGCGCGTTGCGCGTCCTCGGTTGGGCTTCGCCCCGCCAGGCCCTGCTCTGGCCGCAGGTGCGCAGCGACACGTGGCATCAGGCGCTGATCAAGGGCACGCCACGCCACGGGCTGGGGGTCGCCCAGCCGGTGCGCCTGGGCGGTTTTCTGCCCGGTGGCGTCTACGCGCTGACGCCCGCCAGCCAGATCACCGGCGAACGCGGGCCAGTGCAGAGCCTGACCGCCGATGGCGAAGGTCGCCTGAGCATGTCCCTGCCCGCCGGCACCGTCGACGAGGTGTGGCTGGTGCGCTTGACTTCTGATAAAAAATAGGTTTATTTGGACCCAATGAGTGCCGCCACCTACGAGATCCGTGATCCTATTCATCGCACCATCATCATCAGCGAAGGCGAACGCCAGGTGGTTGATCATCCGTGGATCCAGCGCTTGCGGCACATCCGCCAGCTGGGTTTCGTCAGTCTGGTCTATCCCGGGGCGGTGCATGATCGCTTCCAGCACTCACTGGGCGTCATGCACCTCGCCGGGGCGCGTTTCCAACGACTGGTCGAGGGCAAGCAGCTTGCGGAATTCTCTGCTGCTGACTTGCATTACGCCTACCGTTTGGCGCGTTTTTCCGGGTTGCTGCACGATGTCGGCCACGCCCCGTTCAGCCACACTGCCGAGACATTTTTCCCCGCCGTTGAATGCGTGCGGCTACCCGCCGACTGGTACCGCAAGGGGCAGCAACCGGGCGCGCGCCAAGCGACCCACGAAGACTTCTCGCTGGCGGTGATTCACGGCCTGATCGCCGAAGGGGTCCTCGACGAAGACTTCGCCCGCGATCTGTGCGCGATCCTCTCGCCGAGCATCCGCCGCAGCCGGCGGTTTTCTGCGCTCGGCCCGGTGGTGGGTATCCTCCGCGCGCTGGTCAGCGGCGAGATCGATAGCGATCGCTGTGATTATCTGCTGCGCGATTCGCATTTCGCCGGCGTCACTTACGGCATCTATGATCTCCAGCGCCTGATCGCCTGCGAGCAGATCGTGCGCGGTAGCGATGGCCAGCCGGTGCTGGGTATGGATGTCCATGGCGTGCACGCCCTCGAAGGTCTGCTCCTGGCGCGTTACCACCTGTTCTTGCAGGTCTATTTCCACAAGACGCCGCCAGCGTTCGAGTACTACCTCGACCGCGCCATCGCTGCCGGCGAGGTCACGCTGCCCTTGGCGCGCGGCCTGGCGGATCTCGTCGAGCTACGCGACGACCACCTGATCAGCGCCTTGCATGCCGCGCGCGTCAACGGCGGGCCATGGAGCCGCCGGATCCTCGATCGCGAGCCCGCCAAGCTGGTGCTGCGCGAACGCCTGGGACTCGATACTCAGGAGAATCTGCTGTCCGACACCTTGTACGACGGTTTGCGGTCGGCGGGCTGCGAGGTCTTTCGCCGGCATTCGCGGCAGGTGTTCACCAAGCTGGCCTCGGCGGCCAATCCCGAGGGAACCCAGCTGCTCTGCGAGCGCCGGGTGCTTGGGCGGCCCCTGGTCGAAAACGTCACCCGCCATTCGGCGCTGCTGACCGCCTTCAACACCGCCATCGACCTGCGTCATACCTACGTTTTGCGCCAGGATGCCGACCAGGCGAAAACGGTTATGGACCAGCTGCATTCCTGGTAACCAGGTGCATTTTTGGTAAGCGGCTGGCGAAATTGCCCGCTGCCGAGAGCATAGCGACATGCGAATCCTGATCTGCGGCCATGGTGTGATCGGTGACCTCGTTGCCCAGCGGTTGCTGGCGGCCGGGCATACGGTGGTGGGCATCCGGCGCACGCCGGGGCCGGCCAGTGCCGGAGTCCAGCTGCTCATCGGCGATGCCGCCGAGCCTAGTGTGCATGCCGACCTTCCGCCGATGGACGCGGTGCTGCTCGCCGCTAACCCCGGGATTCGTCGCGGCCGAGACAACGGCCTGCTGGCGATGGCGCAGCTGATCACTACGCGCTATGCGACGGCACGGGTCGTCTACACCGGTACGACCTCGTTGTACGGCGACGCTGCCGGAGCCCTGGTCGATGAGGCCGGGGCGCTCGCCGAGACCTCCGAAGCCAGCGCCTTGCGCGCCATCGAGGTCGCCCTCGACGCCCATGCCCAGGCCGTGGTCCTGCGCGCCACGGCCCTGGTCGGGCCGACGCGGACCTTCACCCGTGAACGGCTGCGCGCTGCCAACGGAGGCGAGGTCCTGGTCAAGGGTGACCTCGAGCGCCCGTTCTCATTCCTTCACGAGGCCGACCTCGCCGAGCTGTGCGAACCTTTTCTGCTCGGAAATGTCGACGCCGGGAAAGCGCGCGGTGTGTTCAACGCCGCCGCCCCGCAGCAGCTGACGGTACGCGCCTATTACGAACATCAGGCGGCGTTGGCAGGGGTGCCAGCCAGGCTGCGCGGGGATGGCAGCGACGTGCCGCGTCGCGGCATCGACGCCAGTCGTCTGCGGCGACTGCTTCCCGATTTCAGCTGGCGGGGCTTAGAGCCTGCGTGACGAGATTCGCGATCGCCGGCGGCAGGGGGATGTTCAAGGCCAGCTCATGCCCTCGATTGCTCATCTTGCGCCAGGTCTTGCGGATGATGTCGATGAATTTCTCGGCCGGATAATCGGCATGCGCGGCGGCGAAGCTGCTGATCTCCTGGGCGAGGAACACCAGGCAGGCGGCGTCTTCGAGGGCTTGCGAGCCGGGATTGCGGTTGAGGTCGGTCTTCGAGACCCAGGTACGGACCTCGGCGGCTTCCTCGGCGCTGACCCCGGCTTCGATGAGCAGAGCTTGCGCCCGTTCAGCTTGGCGCACGTAGAGCCCCCTGCGCCAGGTGAGGTATCCGGCCTTGCCTAGGGGATAGCTGTCACGCGGCACCAGCCAGCGCTCGAGGTGCTGGCATCGGGCGGCCAAGCGCAGCAAGGGACTGGCGTCGGGATCCAGGCGTTCGAGCCAGTGCTCCATGGCGTCGGCATAGAGCAGTTCGAGCGGAGCGCCGTCGAGCGCTTGCGGATCGCCGGCATGCGCGGCATCGATCAGGAGTCGTGCTTTCGGGAAAGCTGGTGCTGGGCTGGTCATGTCTTACGTCCGTGCAGAAAAAAGGTCAGCGAGATCGCGAGCGGCAAGTTCCAGAACCGTGGCGCAGGCCTCGTAATCGTCGTCGTCGCCACCGAAGGGATCCGGGACGCCACCACCGGCGGCATTGACCACGTGGAGGGCGGCGTCGGGTATGCCGAGGTGCCGCAGCACCGTGGCGTGGGCCGGCGTCATGCACCAGAACTGCTCGAATTGGCTGAGCTGGAGCGTACGTAGGGGGCGGCTCTGATGTTGCTCCAGGCTTAGGCCGCGGCGCTGCATCGCGCGTTGCGCACCGACGCTCGCCGGCTCGCCGACAGCGGCTCCGGTACCGGCGCTGCTGACCTCGACATCACTGCGCTGGACGTTGACGAGTGCGGCCCGCAGCAGGGTTTCGAGCATCGGGCTGCGACAGGTGTTGCCGCTGCAGACGCAGAGCACGCGGCGCGGACTGGTTGCCGCGGCGGAGCTCACGGGGTCGTGGCGCCTTGGGGTTTGCGGGCTTCGCGACGTTTGCCGATGTCGCGGCGGCACTGCTTGCCCTCGAAGTGGATCAGGTCGCAGGCGGCATAGGCCTTGGTCCGCGCTTCATCGATGTTCTTGCCATAGGCGCACACTGACAGCACGCGTCCACCGGCGGTCACTAGGCGCTTATTTTTGTCTTCGGCGGTACCGGCGTGGAAGACAAGGGCGCCGGTCTGTTCCGCGTCAGCGATGCCGGTGATGGGCAGGCCGGTGGCATAGGCTCCGGGATATCCGCCGCTGGCGAGGGTCACGCAGACGCTGACGCGCGGATCCCAGGCGACTTCCTGCTGATCGAGGGTGCCGTCGACGCAGGCAAGCAGGACATTGACCAGATCGCTGCCCAGGCGCAGCATCAGCGCCTGGCATTCGGGGTCGCCAAAGCGGACGTTGTATTCCAGGACCTTGGGGCCTCCGTCGGCAAGCATGAGGCCGATGAACAGGACTCCGACATAGGGCCGGTCTTCCTTGACCAAGCCGCTCATGGTCGGGACCACGATGCGGCGCACGAGTTCGTCCTCGTCGCGGGGTTTCATCAAGCCGGGGACCGGCGAGAAGGTGCCCATGCCACCGGTCATCGGACCTTCGTCGCCATCGCGGATCTGCTTGTGGTCCTGGACGTAGTCGAGGAGCACGGCGTTGTGGCCATCGCAGAGAGCGAAAACCGAGATTTCCTCGCCGCGGAGGACTTCTTCGATGATGATCTGGCGTCCGGCTTGCTTGCCGAATTCATGTTTGTCCATGATGCGGATGACCGCGTCCTTGGCTTCTTCAACGGTCTTGGCGACGGTCACGCCCTTGCCGGCGGCCAGGCCATCGGCTTTGACCACGATCGGGGCACCGACTTCATCGAGATAGGCGAGGGCGTCGACGGATTTACCGAAGACCTTGAATTGCGCGGTGGGAATGTTGTGCCGGCGCAGGAATTCCTTCATCTCGACTTTTGAGCCTTCGAGCTTGGCAGCGGCCCGGCTCGGCCCGAAAACCTTGAGACCCTTGGCCTTCAAGGCGTCGGTCAGTCCCAGGCAGAGGGGTACTTCCGGTCCGACGACGGTGAGGTCGATGGCGGTTTTTTCGGCGAAGGCGACGATCTGCTCGATCTCGGTCGGCGGGATGGGGACCAGGGTGCCGAGGGCCGCCATGCCGGGATTGCCAGGGGCGATGAAGACCTGTTCGACACGCGGGCTGTTCTTCAACTTCCAAGCCAGGGCGTGTTCGCGACCGCCATTACCGATAACCAGGACCTTCATGCATGCGTCTCCAAGGGCTAAGATCGTGGTCGGCTGGCGCTGGGCGCAAACGATTCACAGCCGCTCATCTAGGAGCCCTATCCTAAGCAATCGTGGGTGCGCAGAAGATGCCACCGTCGATCAGGCAGTTCGTGCCTTGAATCCATATTCGTGACCGAGCTCGCCGGGCGACTGGTGACCAGCTCCCGATCGATGCGCGAGTCCCATGGAAAATGCAGGTTCTCCGGATCATCGACGCAGACGATGGTGACGAGAGCCGGCCGGATCTGGCGGCAGGCGGGGCAGGCGTTTCCGTCCACCTGTGCCTGCGTACAAGTGGGGTGATTACGTTGGGGGTGCCAATCCAATGGCGTTCAGTTAGCCCATAAACCCATGTGATACAGTAGCATAGGAGTAGCTATTTGTGAAAGAAAGAACTTGACATTGCTCAAAAAAAATCGGGTCGGACCACATGGGTCTCTCTCGTCTTTCGCATGCCATCACCGCCTGTCGCGCGGCATGTCTTTCTTCACCTCATCTCTT
>JBILBP010000297.1:0-3643 GCA_044353645.1 Planctomycetota bacterium
GAATTCCTCAATCCCGCCACCGAGGCGGCCAAGACCATCACCAGCACCTATTTCGCGGTCAGCGGCGCCGATGTCGCCCGCCCCGGCATCGTCACCATCGACTTCGATGTCTCGCAGGCCAGCTACCAGCTGGGGATCATCGCCGGCACCCTGACCAAGACTGGCAAGCTCGGCTTCATCGGCGGCGGCGCCTTCCCCTCGGTGAAGGCCTGCTACCGCGGCTTCGCCGCCGGCGCCAAGAGCGTGCGCGCCGACGTCACCGTCGCCGAGGCCTACACCAGCTGGGATCAGGTGACCCAGAACAAGGCCCAGGCCGAAGCCTTCATCAACCAGGGCATCGATCAGATCTATCCCGACGTCGATGCCGCTGCCAAGGGCGTCTACGAAGCGGTCAAAGAGCACAACCTCGCCCACCCCGGGCAACTGGTGTGGACCTATGGCTGCGTCGGCGACGCTAATGCCAATACCGCCGCCGGCGCGTGGACCTTGGCGAGCGCCATCATCCGTCTCGACACGGCCTTCGCCCATGTCGTGAAGCAGGTCCGCGACCACGCCTGGAAGCCCGGCGTGGTCACCGAGAACCTCGCCTCCGATACCTGCGTGGCGGTGCTCAATCCCAAGCTGCTGGGCACGGTCATTGATGCCGCGCTGCAGGCCAAGGTCGCGGCGGCGGGCAAGGCCCTCATCGCCGGTGAGCTGAAGATCCCCGTCGAAGCGCCGCCGGCTGACGTCAAAGCGAAGTGATCCAGCTCACCTCGATCAGCAAGACCTTCGGCAACGTCACCGCTTTGAGCGGGGTGACGCTGACCGCCCCTGACGGCAGCGTGCATGGCATCCTCGGTGAGAACGGCGCCGGCAAATCGACCTTGATGCGCATCCTCTTCGGCCTTGAGCAGGCCGATTCCGGCACCGTCGCCATTGGTCCCTCAGCGGATGGGAAAGCCCGCGCCCCGCGTTCGGCGCAGGCCGCGACGGCGCTCGGCGTGGGCATGGTGCACCAGCATTTCGCCCTGGTACCGACCGCCACCGTTATCGAAGCCTGCGTCCTCGGCGCGGGTCGTGGCCTCGGTCGCCTCGATCGGCCGGCGTGGCGAGCGCGCATCGCGGCCATGGCCACGATGCTGCAGTGGCAGGTCGACCCCGACGCACGCATAGCGACCCTCGGCGTCGGCCAGCAGCAGCGAGTCGAGATCATCAAGGCCCTGCTCATGGCCGGTACTGACGTCGCGGGCGGCGGCACTCTGATCCTCGACGAGCCGACGGCGGTGCTTACGCCGCAGGAAGTCGACGAGCTGCTGCCGGCGCTGCGCCGGCTGGCAGCGGCGGGTACGACGGTGCTGTTCATCAGCCACAAGCTCCACGAGGTCGAGCGCGTCTGTGATGAGCTGACCATCCTCCGTCACGGGCGCGTGGTGCATCAGGGCCCGGCCGCCGCGCTCAGCCGCGAGCAGATGGCGGAGCTGATGGTCGGCAGCAAGGTCAGTCTGCCGCGAGTGGAACCGCGGACGCGCAGCGCCAAGGCCCCGGCGGTGCTCGAGGTCGACGGACTTACGCTGCCGCCCGTGCCGGGATCGACGCGCGCGCCGCTCAGCGGCGTGTCCTTTCGCGTCGAACGCGAGGAGATCGTGGCCATCGCCGGCGTCGACGGCAACGGCCAGGCGCCGCTGGTGCGTTGCGTGCTCGGTCTCGATCCGCACCCGGCGGTGGTCACGCCCGGCCTCGCCGTCGACCAGCGCCTTGCCGGCGACGCGCGCCTGGGAGTGATCCCCGATGATCGCCAACATGAAGCCTTGGTCATGAGCCTGTCAATTGCCGAGAACCTGCTGCTCAAGGATCATCGGCGCTGGCCGTTCTCGTGGCATGGCTGGCTGCGTTTCGCCGCTTGGCGCGCGCATGCCGGCGAGCTGATGGCGCGCTTCTCGGTGCGTGGCGCCGGGCCCACGGCAACGGTGGCGGCGCTGTCTGGCGGCAATCAGCAGAAGGTCGTCATCGCCCGCGAGCTGCAGCATCAGCCAGGATTGATCATCGCCGTCAACCCCACGCGCGGCCTGGATGTGGCGGCGAGTGCCGAGGTCATGACGCGCTTGTTGGCGGCGCGCGCTGGCGGTGCCGGCGTGTTGCTCGTGCACCATGACCTTGATGAGCTGCTGGCGGTGGCCGATCGCGTGCTGGTGCTCTTTGATGGCCGGCTCAGCGATAGCGGCTGGCCGCAGTGCACGCGCGAGCACATCGGGCGCCTGATGTTGGGGGTGGCATGAATCTCCGTGAACCGCTGCTGGCGGTGGGCGCGGCGGTCGTCGCTGTGGCTGCGGTGCTGTGCGGCCTGGCCGCCGCCGGCTATGCCCCGGGCACGGTGCTGGCGACGGCCTGGGCCGGGGTTGCCGGTTCGCCGCTGCGACTGGCGATCTGCGCCCAGGAAGCGGTGCCCCTGCTGCTGTGCGCCTTGGCCACAAGTCTGGCCTTCCGCGCCGGGGTCATGAACATCGGCGTTGAAGGCCAGTATCTGTTGGGCGCGGTTGCCTCCGTCGCCCTGCTCACCAGCGCGCCCGCGGGCGCCGGTATGCCGTGGCTCGCGTTGCTCGCTGGCGCTGTTGCCGGCGCCGGCTGGTGTGCCGTGGCGGTAGCCCTCGAACGCAGGCGTGGCGTGCCCTTGGTGCTGTCGACGATCCTTCTCAATCTCATCGCCGTCTACGTCCTGGGCATGCTCGTGCAGGGGCCCTTGCACGATCCGCTGACAACGGCGCCGCAGAGCGCACTGGTCCCCGATGCTAGCCGGCTCCCCGTGCTGGTGGCGGGCACGGGCCTGCATGTCGGTGCACTGCTGGCCCTCGGCGGGGCGCTGGCCTTGTGGCTGGTACAGCGGCGCACGGTCATCGGTTTCGAGTGGGAGGTCATCGGCCTCAATGCCACCGCCGCGCGCTTTGCCGGCATGCCGGTGGGCGCCCATCAGTGGCGCGCGGCGTTGGGCAGCGGGGCGATCGCTGGCCTCGCCGGGGCCATGCAGGTCGCGGGCGTGACGTTCTTCCTCTCCACGGAGGCGCAGAGTTCGGGTTACATCGGGATCGCCGTGGCCCTGCTCGGGCGTCTGCATCCCTTGGGCGTGATCCCCGCGGCGCTGTTCTTCAGCGGTCTGGATCTCGGCTCGCGCCAGCTCGAACGCCGTCTCGGTATCGCCCATGACATCGGCACCATCACTAAGGGGCTGGCGGTGGCGACGGTCCTGGTCGTCGGCGCCATCAGCGCGCATCGGGGAGCTCGGCGATGATCAACGAATGGTTGGCGATGACGCTCCTCGCCCAGGCCGTGACCGCGGCCACGCCGCTGGCCTTGGCGGGCTGTGGCGAACTCGTCGCCGAGCGCGCGGGCCTGCTGAACATCGGCATCGAAGGCATGATGCTCAGCGGCTGCGTCAGCGCCTTCGCGGTCGCGGCCGTCACCGGCAACGCCTGGCTCGGCCTGGGCGCCGGGATCGGCGCGGCGATGCTCATGGGCGCGGTGTTCGCGGTGATGGCGATCAATGCCCGCACCGACCAGATCGTGGCCGGGATGGCGATCAATCTCCTCGCCCTCGGCGGCAGCGGCGTGCTGTGGCGCGCTCTGCAAGATCATCAGCTCACCGATCTCGTGCCGGCTGCCGGATTCA
>JBILBP010000298.1:0-3627 GCA_044353645.1 Planctomycetota bacterium
GATCGAAGACCTTGGTCGAGACTCCCGACGGCAGGCCCTCGATGAGCACTCGGCCGACCTCGATTTCCTGGGTGGTATCGATGCGGAAGATCACCGTCAGCGTACCGTCGACCTCTGGCGTCTCGACGGTGACCTTCGCGTAGCGATGACCGTCGTCCTGGAGCTTACGCAACAACGCGGCGCGGTCGTTTTCGAGCAGCAGCGGATTGAGGTAGGTGCCGGGCTTGGTGTCGACCAGCTTCTTGAGCTTATCGCGGTCGAAATAGCCCATCTCATTGAACACCGCGGCGCTGTCATCGGGTCCTGCTGGACGCCAGTGGTACCCTTCGCGGACAACCCGCTCGAAGGTTTCGAAACGGACCTCAGCGACGTACGGCAGCTCCACGAAGCGATAGCGCACCGCTACCGTCCGTCCGTCACCGCCGTAGGTCAGATCGGCTTTGACCTCTGTGAACGGCCCCATCTTCTCGATCGCGCGCACATCGTCGGCGATCGCCTGCTGCAGCTGGCTGACAAGGTAGGAGCGGCCCTGGCGGACATCGACGATGAAGCGTACCCGATCGGGGTGCACATGCTTGGCGCCAACGATCTCGACGCCGCTGACCTGCACGCTCGATTCGGCGGCCTGTACGACACCGGGAGCAACCGCGGCGCAGACGATCACGGCAGGAATGAACAGGCGGTTCAACGACACGAATACTCCCGGGAGGGTAGACACTGTAGACCCGGGACGTCGGGCGCCAGCGGTTGGCGCCGGCCGCAAGCGGGGTAGGGTGATGCCCATGGTTGACGTAACGACGCCGTTGCTGCAGGTCCGCGACCTGGTGAAGCATTTTCCGCAACGCTCCGGGGTTTTCGCTGCCGCCAAGGGGGCCTTGCGGGCGGTCGATGGCGTCAGTTTTGACCTCAACGCCGGCGAAGCCCTGGGTCTGGTCGGCGAATCGGGATGCGGCAAGACCACCACCGGGCGTTGCCTCCTGCGCCTGATCGAGCCGACCTCGGGCAGCATCCGCTTCAACGGCCAGGAGCTGGTCGGGCTCTCGCAGGCGCAATTACGGCCGATGCGCCGGCAATTGCAGATGATCTTTCAGGATCCCTACGGCTCGCTGAATCCACGCATGACGGTGGGCGAGATTCTTGCCGAGCCCCTGGAGATCCACGGCCTGGCGCGCGGCGCGGCGGCGCGCGAGCAGGCCGCACGGTTGCTCGAACGGGTCGGACTGCAGGCCTCGCACCTCGACCACTACCCCCATCAGTTTTCCGGTGGCCAACGTCAGCGGGTGTGCATCGCCCGCGCCCTGACCCTCAGCCCGCGGCTGATCGTGTGCGATGAGCCGGTGAGTGCGCTCGATGTCTCGGTCCAGGCCCAGGTCCTCAACCTGCTGCAGGATCTGCAGCGCGAGCAGGGCATGGCCTATCTCTTCATCTCCCACGACCTGGCGGTGGTTTCGCACCTCTGCCAGCGCGTGGCGGTGATGTACCTGGGCGAGATCGTCGAACTGGCCCCGGTCGCGGTGCTCTACGAGCGACCATTGCACCCGTACACCCAGGCCTTGCTCTCAGCGGTGCCCAACCCGCAGCGAACCACCCCCCGCGTGGTCCTTGAGGGCGATCCACCGAGTCCAACCGAACCCAGTTCGGCGCGGCGCTTCACTAGCCGCTTCCCGCGCTTTGCCGAGGCCTTCACCGGCGGCGAGATCCGCCTGCAGGAAGCCGGCCCCGGGCATTGGGTACGCTGCGCCGATCTCGAGGTTCTCCGTCAGCTGGCCCAGGCCCAGGCCTGAACGTGTCCTTGCTCTTGACGCAGTTGGCCAGCGGCGCGCATCCGTGGACGCGCTGGGCTGACGACCCGCACGCTGATCCTCGGCCGCGACTGGTCTTTGTTGGCGAAGCCCTCGATCATTGGTCCTCGGCGCTGGCAGCGAGTCTGCAGGGCGATGTGGCCCTGCGCGCGGCCCTCGCCGAGGTCTTCGTGTGCTTGGCGGTGGATGTCGCCGCCGAGCCGCAGGTTGCCGCCCAGATGCAGCACGCCTTGCAGGCCACCACCGGCACCAGCGGTTGGCCGCTGCTGGCGATCTGCACGCCGGCCAAGGCGCCGTTCGGAGCCACGCCGTGGCGCCGGGCGCATGATCTCGCGCATCTCCTGCTGCAGGCCGCCGAGGCTTGGCATCAGCGCCCTGGCGATTGCCGTGCCGACGCCGAGCGCCTCACTGCTAGCGCGCAGGCGTTGCGCGCGGCACCGGCGGCAAGCGCCAAGCCGCTACGCCCAGCGCTGCTATTGGACGCCGCCGAAGCCGCCGCCATGGAGCTCGCCGATACCTTAGAAGGTGGTTTCGGACCGCCGCCGCGCACCGCCGAGCCGGCCTTGTGGAGCTTCCTCATCGCCCGCGCAGCGCGCAGCGAAGCGCCGCTTTCGCTGAGCAAACAACTCGAACGCTCGCTGGCGGCGCTGGTCGCCGGTGCTGCCCACGATCATCTCGCTGGCGGGTTCTTCCACGGCTGTGACGACGCGGCTTGGCGGCAACCGCGCTGCGCCAAACGGCTCACCGATCAGGCCCAGCTCGCCCTGCTCCTGCTCGACGCCGCCAGCGCCATGGAGCGTCCGCTGTGGCGTGAGGTGGCGCTGCGGGCCCTGGCCTTCGCCGTCCAGGATCTGCGCCATGCGAATGGTTCGTTCGCCCATGGCGTGCATGCCGACAGCCCCAGCGCGCCCGGGCGCTGGGAAGACGGCGCCGTCTACCGTTGGAGCACGGCGCAGATCGCGGCCATCATCGGTGACGAGGGCGCGCAGCTCGTCGCGCAACGTTTCGGATTGCCCGCCGAGCCGGATGAAGCCGGTTTCCTGACGGTGGGTACGGCCCTCACCGCCACCCAGCAGGCGCGCCTGCCGGCGCTCATTCAGCGTTTGTACGTGGCCCGCGGCGAACGCCCGCAACCACGTCGCGACGAGACGGTCTATGCGCTCGAACAAGCGCAGACCGCCTGCGCCTTGGAGCGCGCTGAGCTGGTCGAACTCGCCGAAGGTGTGCGGCCGCACCTCAGCGGCGATCATCCGTGGACCGGTCGGGCCCTGGCGGCGCGCTGGCGGCGTACGGGCGCACCCGAGCCGCGAGCCTTGGAAATCGCGGCGTTGGAATGTGTCGACGACGTCGATCCCGTTGGTGGGATCTCAACGGCGGCGGTGCTCGCGCACCTCAGACTGGATCTCGCGGAGCTTACCGGGGCCGAGCAATGGCGGACCCGCGCACGGGAGCAGGTTGATCAGGCCCGTGAGCACTTACGAATGGCGCCGTTGGCCTGTGCAGGAATGCTGGGGGTGGTGGAGCGGATGTTGGTCAGGGGCGGGTAGGATCGGTTTTTTTGGGGGGGGTGAAGGCTGGTCACTGGTCACTGGCTCCTGGCCCCTGGTCCCTGGCTCCTGGCCCCTGGTCCCTGGCTCCTGGTCCCTGGCTCCTGGTCCCTGGTCTCTGGTCCTTGGTCTCTGGTCCCTGGTCTCTGGTCCCTGGTCTCTGGTCTCTGGTGCGTCAGGCCAAGCCTGACCGTCCTTATCGAATGAAAGGTTCGATCATGTAAATGCCTATGAACATGTAGCCGACCTGGCGTCATGAGCGGGTAACCGGCATGGCG
>JBILBP010000299.1:0-3619 GCA_044353645.1 Planctomycetota bacterium
CGCAAGCCAACCTCATGCGTTACGGCGGCGGCCTCACCGCCAGTACCAGCGTCGGCGGCTTCGATCCTGGTCTGGTGGTGGGCTACAACCGCTTCTTCATCGATAGCGATCTGGCGGCGACGGCGCTGAACATCAACGCCTACGTCGCCAAGGTCTTCGAGAGCCAGGTCGCGGTGCTTGGCGCCGCCAGTCAGTATGTCGATTATGCCGACAATGAGCCGATCACCGGAACCTTGTACGACGTCTCCTACCGCCATTGGTTCTTGCTTGAGCCCAAGCGCATCTGGCGACGTATCGAGTTGGCGATCAAGGCCGGTAAGAACCGTACCCAAGCTGACGACGAAGCGTACACCGTGCTGACGCCAGCGGTGGCTGGACTGTATCGTTTCGGCGCGGTCCCGGAAGCCGGTACGCAGGATCTCTCGGCGCGTCTGCAATACGAGATGCGCCGATACCCGGATCCGAGCGCGGGCGGCAGCGGCGAGGATCAGAAGCAGTTCAGCGTCACCGCCGGCTATGATTACTGGCTGGCGACATGGGTGTCGGCGGGTCTCTATGCCGGTTATTCGAAGAGATCCTCGACCGAGGAAGCCAATCGCTATGATCGCAAGCAAGGTGGCCTGCGGCTCACGGCGACGTGGTGACGGTCAGCTCGGCTACGCTCTCACCAAAGGGAAATCCTATGCTTAGCTTCCGCTCGTGTCTGACGATGGCTATACTGGTCGTTGCTTGGGGTTCTTCCTTCGCGGCTGATCAGTTGGCGGTATGGCAATACGGTGCCGGCACCATCGCCGCCCAGCCCGCCGAAATCGGTGCCCTCATCCCTGCCGAGGCCTTGATCGCCAGCGATACCGAGATGGTGCGCGTGACCTTGGCGGAAGCCCCGCAATGCCATCTGACGCTGTCCCCGCATAGCCGCATGCACCTTACCGCTGCCGATGGCCATCTGTTCGTCTACCTCGACGAGGGCGTGCTCCAGGCCAATATCGGCAACAAGGGTCCCTACAGCGATGTGCATGTGCTCGGGGCGGCGATCGATGTGCGCGTGACCGGCACCTTGTTCGTGGTCGAGCGCGTCAAGGGTGACACTGATTACGTGGCCCTGGTCGAAGGGCGCGTGCGCGTCAATCCACGCAGGGATGTGGCCCTGGCCCTCAGCGAACAGACCCACGCCATCGATCTCACCGCCCGCCAAGGTCTGGGGGGCACGGTGCAAGGGGGGCTGATGGCGGTCGACACGCTCACCGGCCGTCCGCAGCTATCCACTGGCGGCGGACGCGGTGTGCAGCAGAACGCTATGACCAAGGTCGGGGGCTGGGACGAAGATGTCGCCATGGCCCTCACCAATGGCTTCATGTTCGATGATCTCTCGCATCCTATTGCCGATCAGCTGCGCAGCCAGATCAGCGATCAGGTGAGCCACGAAGTGGTCACGGAGGTGACCAGGCAAGTCACCGATACGATCGTGCTGCAGATCATCGGGGGCGCCGCCCAGCCGTTGGCCGGCCCGCCGACCCCACCTCAATAGTCAGAAATCTTTCTTATGGCTGCCGCGATTGCTTTTGATTTCCTCTCTCCGGTCTGGCTTGTCCTGGCTGGTTGTTCGGCCTTCATTTTCAGTTCGCTGGTCCCTGGCGTCATCCATGCGCGTTGGTGGTGGCCAGGGCTGGCGGCGGCAGTAGGCGCCGGGGTTGCCTCGCTGGCGGCGCTTGCCGGACTGGTGCCATGGTTCGGGCGGCTGCACCTGGCCGTCTTTGCGCTCTTCCTGGTGGCCGGCTTCCTGTTGGCCTTCGTCCTCGCCAGGCGTCCGACGCGGCTCATCGGCGTCAGTCGGCAGACCCTCATCGATGCGTTTCTCATCGCCATGGTCCTGGGCGTTGTCGGCGCCCGCATCCGCTACGTCTACGAGCGTTGGGATGTGTTCATGGCCAATGCCCATGGAGATGTTCATCAGGCGCTGGTCGCGGCCGCCGACCTCGATGCCGGGGGCGCGGTGTGGTATGGAGGCCTGTTCCTCGCGACCGTGGGCGTGTGGTTCTACGTGCGCTATCGTCGGATTTCGGCCTTGGCCTTTGCCGACGCCATCCTCCCCGGGCTTTTTGCCGGGCTGGCAGTGGGGCGCATCGGGTGCTTCTTCAATGGCTGTTGCTACGGCGCTCCGACAGACCTGCCATGGGGCGTTTCCTGTGCCCACAATACGCATCAATGGGTGCATCCGACGCAGCTCTACGAGACCCTCGCCTGTGCTCTACTGGCCGCCGGTTTGCTGTGGTTCTGGTACCGGCGTCGGCGCGATGGGCAGGTGACCTTCATCGCCATGGTCGGCTATGGGGCGTGGCGTTTGGTGAACGAGGCCCTGCGTGGCGACCACGATGCCTTCGCTTTCGGCACCACGATCACCACCAGCCAGGCGACCAGCCTGGAACTGATCCTGGCGGCATGCATTTTTGCCGGTGTGATCGGGTGGTACCGTCGTCGGCATCCGCAGGCGGCGCAACGGGCGAGTCTCGTTGCGGGCAGTCGCTACGCCCAGGCAACGCCCGCTTCGGTCGCCGGACTGGTAGCTGATCAGCGTGCCTCGCCAGTGGGTTCTCAACCGACTTGACAGATGGGTTCAGGCCCTATCCTCCCTGCCCCGTCGTTCTGGATGCCCGTTGGTCGTGGTGTCTTGGCGATGTGGCAACTTACCTTTCGAGGTCGTCATGGATTTGCTCGCTCACGTCGCCAAGTCATCCCTGCGCAAGGAGCCGCTCGGCGCCTTTGAGGTTGGCGATACCGTCAACGTCCACACGCGCATCAAGGAAGGCGATAAGGAGCGCGTGCAGGTCTTCAGCGGCACGGTGATCTCCAAATGCCGCGGTCAGGGCGTCGTCAATGGTACCTTCGCCGTCCGTCGCGTGGTCTCCGGTGAAGGCGTCGAACGCATCTTCCCGAACCACTGCCCGAAGGTCGTGAGCGTCGAAGTCATCCGCCGTGGTTCGGTTCGCCGCGCCAAGCTCTTCTACTTGCGCGACCGCGTTGGCAAGGCCACCAAGGTCAAAGAGAAGCTGGTCGTCGAAGCGACCCCAGCCGCCAAGTAATCCACAGGCGCCAAGTAATCCACCGCGCTCAGCGGTGTCGATGCAGAAGCCCACCCGTATCACGGGTGGGCTTCTGCCGTTGGTCTGTCGACTAAATCCTGCATACTTCCCGTCATGGACGCCATCCGCATTCGTCGTGCTGGTCACCAGGCCGAGACCCGCGCGGTCTGGCATCTCCGTATGCGCGGCTGGCGCATTGCGGCCCGCAATTGGATCGGTGGTGGAGGCGAATTGGACATTGTCGCCAGCCGTTGGCGGACGCTGCTGATCGTCGAAGTCCGTCAGCGGGTCAGCGGTGCCGAGGCTCTGGCTTCTATCGACCGCGCCAAGCTCAATCGCACCCTGCGCGCTGCCCAGGCCCTGGTGCGGGCCCACGATCTCCACGCCTACCGCTTGCGCTACGACCTCATCGGCGTCGACGCCCAGGGACGACTGCACCGTCGTCGTGACATTCTGCGCGAGGGCATGCTCGGCAGGTGATCGCGCTAGTCTCAGATATCAGTCTCAGACATCAGGCTCAGACATCAGGCTCAGATATA
>JBILBP010000300.1:0-3612 GCA_044353645.1 Planctomycetota bacterium
CGAAAAAGCGCCGAAAAAGCGCCGAGAAGAAACCGGGAAACTGCTACGGGGCGCGCGCCGCCACCGGCGAGGTGCGCAGCGGACGGACGGCGGCGATGACGATGGCGGACTGGCCTATGCCGGCGCTCACACTCGCCGGCACTTCCGCGACGGGGGGTGCCGACAATGGCCGGTGGACGACACCGACGACCGCCAAAGGTCCGCAGATCGGTGCGCTCTGCGCCGCCACTGAGGCCAGACGCTCAGCCCGCCGCTCGTCATTGGCGCTACGCGGTCCGGCCAATACCGAGAGCAGCAGCGCTAGCAGCGCTGCCGCCGCCCGGGGCACGGTACGCAACGCCGATCGACGAGGGATGGTGGTGAGCGCCAACGACATCGGACTTATTCGAGCTTCCGCGTCGCGCGATAGGTCAGGTAGTCACCCTTCCAATCGGTGAGCTGCGACGGCTCGCCGGGCTTATGGTCGTCGAGGACGATGACGCGGGTGGCGACCTGATCGATGAATTCACGATCGTGGCTGACGACGATCAGCGTGCCGGTGAACTCTTCCAAAGCCTCCTGGAGGGCCTCGATCGATTCCATGTCGAGATGGCTGGTGGGCTCGTCGAGGACCAGGGTGTTGGCCTCGGCGAGCATGACCATCGACAGCATGCAGCGGACCTTCTCGCCACCCGAGAGCACACCCACCGGCTTCTTGACCTCATCGCCGCTGAAGAGCATGCGCCCGAGCATGGCGCGCATGTTGTTGATGTCCTGGTTCTCGGTGTATTGGCGGATCCACTCGTAGATCGAGAGCTCTTCCTTGCCTTCGAAGAGATTGCCGCCGTCCTGTGGGAAGTAGGTGCGCGAGGTCGTCGTCGACCATTCGACCTTGCCCTTCTGCGGCGGCAGATCGCCGAGCAGCAGGCGCACCAGGGTGCTCTTGCCCATGCCGTTGCGGCCGACGATCGCCAGGCGGTCGCCGCGATCGAGGCGGGTGGTGAAATTGCGCACGATGTCGCGGTCGCCACCGGGATAGCGGAAAGTGATGTTCTCGACCTTGATCACGTCCTGGCCGCTGGGCTTGGGGACCTTGAAGAACAGCCGCGGCGAGACCCGCGAACTCGGCAGGACCTTCTGCCCCGACAATTCGTTGATCAGCTTGACGCGACTGGTGGCCTGTTTCGAACGCGCGGCGTTGGATTTGAAGCGCTCGACGAACTTCTTGAGCTTCTCGACCTGGCGCTCGACGCGGCCGCCTTCCTTGCTGCGCTGGGCGCGGGCGAGCTGCTCCTGCGCTTGATAGACGTCGTAGGGGCCGGAGAAGATGCGCACGGTGCGATAATCGACGTCACAGGTGTGGGTGCAGACGCGATTCAGGAAGTGACGGTCATGGCTGACGACGATGACCGTGCCTTCGTAATCGGCGAGGTACTGCTCGAGCCAGACCATCGCCGGGATGTCTAGGTTGTTGGTCGGCTCGTCGAGCAGCAGGATGTCGGGGTTTGAGAACACCGCCTGGGCCAAGAGCACACGGACCTTCAGGGCGGTGTTGATCTCGGCCATCTGGCGCTGGTGCTGATCCGGCGGCACGCCGAGATCGGTGAGCACTTCGGCGGCCTTGGATTCCTGGCTGTAGCCATCCATCTCACCGAATTTCTCTTGCAGCGCGGCGAGCTTTTCGCCGTCGGCGTCGGTGAAATCCTCCTTGGCCGTGAGGCGATCCATCTCGGCCTGGATTTTCCACAGATCCTGATGGCCCATCATCGCCACCTGGATGACCTGGAAATTTTCGTGGCCGGTGATGTCCTGCTTCAACCAACCCATGCGTTTGCCGGGCTCTTTGATCACCGCCCCGGTCGAAGGCTCGAGTTCACCGGTGAGGATCTTGAGGAACGTCGACTTCCCCGTGCCATTGGCGCCAATAAGGCCATAGCAGTTGCCGGCGGTGAATTTGATACTGACATTTTCAAACAGGGCCTTCTGACCGAAGGCCATGCCGAGTCCGGCGGTGGCGAGCATAGGGTCGAGGATGGTCTGGAGACGCCACCCCGGACAAGGGAAAACGCTGCCGGGAGATGCCACCTGCGATTCAAGCTCCCCGTTGGCGGAGATCAGCCCGTTGCATCCGGCCTCCTTGACCCCTGCGCATGACAACCTGTTTTATCCTCCGGCGAAGGGACTGTTGGTAACTGTTGGCAACTGTTGGCAACTGTTGGCAACTGTTGGTAACTGTTGGTAACTGCTGGCAACTGTTGGTAACCGAGACCCGCTACGTTCTATCCTGTGCTGGCCAGGAGCTACTACCATAAGGGAGAGGTCTACGTCACTTGCGGATTTGTGACCTACCGCCGGTGATTTCGTCCGCACTGTCAGAATGATGCTCTACCTGTCTTGGCTCTGCGTCATCCTCGCGCCGACGCTGTGCGCGGCTGCTGAACTTCACGCCACGCCGTTGAATATCAGTCAGCGTCTATCCGAGGTCCAGCCCGGGGATGTCCTCCTGCTCGCCCCAGGACTCTATTCCTGCACCTCGGGATTGATCCTTGCCACGGATCGCGTCACGCTCCGCGGACCGTCAGGATCCTCGGCTGCCATCCTGGATGGCGGTGTATCGGAGGACCTTCTGCGCAACCGTGACCCCCAGGGGAACCAGCTGACGCGCGACAACCGCATGCGCTACGACCCGGTCCTGCGCATCAATGGTCAGGGCGTGGTGGTGGAAAATCTCGAGATCCGCCACGGCCATGTCGGCATTCAGGTCAACGGTACCGAGGGGACGGTCCGCCACTGCCATGTCCATCATGTGAGCCAGCATGCCATTGAATTGCGGGCGGATCGCGGCCTGGCCGAGGGCAACCTGGTCCATGATGCCATCCTCTACAACATGGATGGCCAATGCCTGAGCGGTGGAATGCGCGACGGCAGTCCCGACCAGAACCGTCGACGTCCGGTCCTGGATGCGGCAGGCCAACCCACCAAGCGACACATGGACTGGGGACAGGCTATCCAGTTCCATGGAAAATACCGTGGGGCTGAGATCCCCACCGGAGGGACCATCCGCGACAACCTCGTCTGGGAGATCTGGGGCGAAGGGATTGCCGCCTATCACGCCAAGGGCGTCACCATCACCGGCAACCTGACCCTCAATGCCTGGCGCATGGCCTATTACCTGCAAAACGTCGATGGTGCCGAGCTCTCGGACAATGTGGCCGTGTATGACCCCGGATATCGTCAGCGGACCCGCGGCCTGGCACTTCAAGCCGGTATCAGTCTCGCCAATGAATATGAGGCGGATCTGCTGCGCCGAAACGGTGACCCTGGAGCACCGCTGATCCCCGATGGCGAGCACCTCCAGGTGCTCGGCAACACGGTGTACGGAGCGTGGTACGGCATCCATTCCGGTGATCGCTCGCGGATGAACCGTGGCGGTCTGACCGCAACGCGGATCGACGGCAACCTGATCCTCATGGAGGTCTCCCAACCCGGCATCACCCTCAATGAGTCGCTGCTCGGACCGTTGGTGTGCACCAGGAATCGGGTCTGGCGCGCTGATGGCGGTACCTTGTTCGATGTCCGCACGCCTGGTCCACGAACCTGGGAGGCAAACGACCCCTTGGCGGTGACGTCCGC
>JBILBP010000038.1:0-12043 GCA_044353645.1 Planctomycetota bacterium
TTTGTACGGTTCCTCAAAATCGCCGATGGCTCCAATGCCGAAACCCAGGCACTCACCCTCATCGCCGGCGATGCCGGCATCTTCGAAACTCAGCAGGTCTACCAAATCGTAAGCCTGACCAATGAAATCGGTCGCATGCTCAACGGCCTGATGCGCCGGCACAGCGGATGACCGCCTCGAGTTTCGAGGATATGGCCAGGGACCAGGGACCAGAGACCAGGGGTCAGGGACCAGAGGCCAGAGGCCAGGGACCAGAGACCAGGGACCAGGGGCCAGGGGCCAGGGACCAGGGACCAGGGGCCAGGGACCAGGGACCAGGGACCAGGGGCCAGGGGCCAGGGGCCAGGGGTCAGGGGCCAGGGGTCAGGGACCAGGGACCAGAGGCCAGGGGCCAGCAACCAGCGACCAGCAACCAGCGACCAGAGTATCCCACCGACGATCATCAGTGGTTCACGCTTCCGTGTTCTTGCTCGACTCAGGTCGCCGCTAGTAATTTTTCCAGAGCCGCGAGATCAGCGCTGACATCCGCCGCCGTGGCGCGCTTGGCGAAATCGTGGCAGGCTTCGAGTGTCCGCGCGGCTTGCGCGGCGTCGCCACGCGCGTGGTAGGCGCGGCAGGCGAGGGCGGCAGTGTGGAATCGTTCGAAGGGTCCGGCAGCGTGGATATCTTCCAGATCCATCAGGCCATGCAGCGTGCGCAAGGCCTCACCCGGGCGCCCGGCGATCAGCAGTGCCCGGACCTTCGCGAAATGAGCGAGATGCTGGCGTCGCCAGTCGCTGTTGCGGCCATCGCTGACCAGGGAGGCCTCGGCGGCGGCGAGGGCCAGGTCATGGGCGCGGTGCGCCTGGTCCAGGGCGATGCGTCCGATGTTGGCGGCGATGACCGTCGTCTGCGCCACCACGGCGTCCGCGGTTGGCAATTGTGCGCAGAGGGCGGTGGCCTCCTGGATAAAGGGCAGGGCTTCCTGGAAGCGACCGCGCATGGCCAGGGTCTGCGCTAGGACGCCGGCATAGCGGCAGGCATCGGCAGGCGTGGCGATCCCGGCGGTGCGATAGACCTGATCATCGGCTCCGGCACAGCGGCGCATCACGCCTTCGGCGCGCCACAGCGAGCGCAGCACCTCGGTGGCATCTTGGACTGCCGCATGCGCGCGCAGGCCGGCGACGAAATTGGCGGCTTCCTCGAAGCGCCCGAGCGTGGTGCCGGCGACCTGCGCCGCCAGCGAGCCGAGTTGCAGGACGTCGGTGGGCGAGGCGGCGAAGACCGGCAGCTCGCTGAGTTCGCGCCACGATCCGACGGCGTCGGTCTCGCTGCGGCTGGCGATGTTTTGGAGACGTTGGGCGAAGGTACTCATGAAGACTCCATCACAGAAGCAAGGAACTCGAGTTCGCGCACCGTGCCCTGGCGGACGTCCTGCTCATCGGCAGCGAGGATGCTCCAGGTATAGGTCTCGACCGCGATGTGGGTGCAGCCGTGCGCGCGGCACGCGGCTAAGCCGCGCAGCGAATCGGCGATGGTCGTCGACAAGCCGCTGACCGAGGGCTGACGAAAAACCGGAATGTGGAAATGGCTGCGTACCGCCGTCGCCGACGGCAGGCGCGCCAGGACCGTATCGAGCTGGTCGAGGTCGCCGACCTTCACCAGCGAGCCGCTGGCGGAGGTCGCCGCCGTCTGGTGCAGGAAGCGTGGTTCGGCCAGCCTGCGTAGGGCGGCGACGCCCGCGGCATCCGGCAAGCGTACTTCGGGGGCCGCGGAAAACTGGCACTTGGCGATGCGCGCACCGGCTTCGGCCATGCGCTGCACGGCGGTGGCCTGGTCTTCGAAGGCCAGCGACAGATGGCAGGTGTCGACGCATACCCCGAGGTGGCGGGCAAGGGCGGCCTGGGCGATGTCGTCGCTGCCCACCTGGCTGCGGATCGCGGCTAAACCGTAGCTGGCGAGGGGCCCGCGCCAGAACCACGCCACGTCGTGGCTGGTCTCGAGTAGGCACCACGGCTCGGGCTCAAGGGCGAGGACAGCGATGCGGCCGGTGTCCTGCCAGACGCGATGCGCGGCCACCACCCACTGGCCGAGGTTGCGGGCGATCACCGCGACGTCGTTGTGCTGGGGTCCGAAGGGCCGGTAGCTGCCGGGCACGGTGCTGATCGTCACCAGTGGTTCGGCGCTGAGCGCGAGGGCGACCTCCAGTAGGCGCAGGCTGCTGGTGAGCCGGGCGGTCTCGCTCCAGTCGGGCAGGTAGGCTTGCTCCTTGACGCGCGGTGCCTGGAATGCCCGCAGGGGGAAGCCGTTGAGGCTATGCGCCGAGAGTCCCGCCGCGTCGAGGTCGGCGCGCAAGCGCGGCAGTGCATCAGTTGCACTCAGATCGTGCAAGGCGGCATCACCGAGGCGCAGATCGAGGCCCAGGCGCGGCCAGCCCAGGGCGTGGCGGACCGCACTCGCGAAGGGCAGCAGCTGGGCGCGCAATTCACCCAGGCTTTCGCCGGCATGGAGATTGGTGCTATAACCAAGCGGAAGCATGGCGTCTCGGGGCGGCGGTGGAGAAAACGAGCCGGGCCAGCACGTTGAGAAAAGGATAGCAAGCGCGGACGAATGTGCGACGGTCGAGGCGCCCGGCCGCGAATGTCGCCGGTAGCTCGCGATACCATGCGGAATCCGTCGCCCATGTCGTCCCCCCCGCCTGTGAAACAGCTGCCCCTCGACCCGCCCGCAGTCATGGCGGCGACCGTGCTTGTCGACCGTTTCCGGGTGGTGTTCTTGCTGCGCGAGCGGCATTGGCAGCGGCTGACGCTCGGTGTTTTCGGAGGACTTTGCGCGGTCAGCTTCAATCTGTGGCATGCGCCGGTGACGCCCTGGTTATCGACTACCGCCGCCGGTCTCAGCGGTGGGCTCTTCATCGGGCTTGGCGCCTTGCTGCTGTGGATCCGTAGCGACACCGCACGTCGGTCGCTGCATGGTTCGAAGGAACCTCCGCGCGAGCGCATCTTGCAGGCGGTCTCCTGCATTACGCAGATCAGCAACGCCTGGCTGTTGTGGGCTGCCGCCGGTCATGTGGTGGTGATCGCAGGCACGGTTCTGCACGCGCGACTGATGGTGCCGGCGGGGGCGCTGTTGCTGTGGTTGGCTTTGCTGCCGACGTTCGGGCTGATCGTTTATGGGGTGAGCTGTATGCCGACTCGGGAGCGCTTGATGAGCTTGTTGAGGGAGGGGAGGAAGTAGGAGGTATTGATCGCTGGGCGCCGACAAGGGCAGCGCTTACAACGAGCGAACCCAGGCGCTTGCCTGGGTTCGCTCGTTGTAAGCGTCGAAGATTACGCGATGACTGCGAAGATGTCGGACTCTTCCATGACCAGATACTCTTCGCCGGCAGAGGTGACTTCGGTACCGGCATACGATGAGAACAGCACACGGTCGCCGGCCTTCAGCTGCATCGCCTGACGCTTGCCGTCTTCCATCATCTTGCCATTGCCGACGGCCAGGACCTTGCCTTCCTTCGGCTTATCTTTGGCCTTTTCAGGCAGCACGATGCCGCCCTTGGAGATTTCAGCGGGCGTGGCGCGCTGAACGATGACGTGGGAGCCGAGGGGCTTGAGAGCTGGTTTGGACATGATGTTCCTTCTGCGGGGTGGTGGGAAAAGCACGGAGCGGGGAGTGCCGAGGCCCCGCCCGCTCCGTGAAAGAGCTTACTTCTCGACGGTGAAATCAGCGTCCTTGATGTTGTCATCGGGCTTGGACTGGCCCTGCGGGGCGGCGCCCGCGGCACCTGCGGCAGCCTGCTGCGGCGGCTGGGCATTGGCGGCTTCATAGACGCGCTTGCCGAAGCCCGAGGCTACGGTCTGCAGCTTCTCGGTGGCGGCATCGATTGCCGCCTTGTCGTCGGTCGCACGGGCCTTTTCGACGTCTTCGATGGCGGCTTCGATGTCGGTCTTCTCGGTGCCTTCGAGCTTGGCCTCGTGCTCCTTGAGCATCTCGCGCATCTGATGTGCGGTCTGTTCGGCCTGGTTCTTCGACTTCGCCAGCTCCTCCTTTTTGACGTCAGCCTCGGCATTGGCGGCAGCTTCCTGGACCATGCGCTCGACTTCCTCTTTCGAGAGGCCCGACGAACCCTGCACGGAGATCTTCTGCTCCTTGCCGGTGGCCTTGTCCTTGGCTTTGACTTCGAGGATGCCGTTGGCGTCGATGTTGAACGAGACCTCGATCTGCGGCGTGCCACGCGGCGCGGCGGGGATGCCCGAGAGGCGGAATTCACCGAGCATGCGGTTGTCGCGGGCCATCTTCCGTTCGCCCTGGAAGGCCTTGATGTCGACCGCGTCCTGGTTGTTGGCGGCGGTCGAGAAGACCTGCGATTTGCTGGTGGGGATGGTGGTATTGCGTTCGATCATGACGGTCATGATCCCGCCTTCAGTCTCGATGCCGAGCGACAGCGGGGTGACGTCGAGCAGCAGCACGTCCTTCACCTCGCCGGTGAGCACGCCACCCTGGACGGCGGCGCCGACGGCGACGACTTCGTCAGGATTCACATCCTGCTTGGGCTGCTTGCCGAAGATCTCCTTGGCCACGGCCTGCGCCGAGGGCATGCGCGTCGAGCCGCCGACAAGGATCACCTCGTCGATGTCGCTGGTCGAGAGCTTGGCGTCCTTCAGGCAGCTCAGGCAGGGCGCGCGGCAACGTTCGATCAGGCCCTTGGTGATCTGTTCGAAGGTCGCGCGGGTGACCGTAGTGGTGAGATGCTTGGGCTGGCCGTTGACCATGGTGATGAACGGCAGCGAGATCTGCGCGGTGGTCGTCTGCGAGAGGGTCTTCTTGGCACTTTCCGCGGCTTCCTTCAAGCGCTGCAGGGCCATCTTGTCCTGACGCAGATCGACGCCGCCGGACTCCTTCTTGAAGTTATCGGCGAGGTGGTTGATGAGCACGTCATCGAAATCGTCGCCACCGAGGTGGGTGTCGCCGTTGGTCGCGAGCACCTCGACGACGCCGTCACCGACCTCGAGAATCGAGACGTCGAAGGTCCCGCCGCCCAAGTCGAAGATGGCGATCTTGCCGCTCTTGCCCTTGTCCATGTGGTAGGCCAGAGCAGCTGCTGTGGGTTCGTTGATGATGCGGCGCACGTCGAGGCCGGCGATCTTGCCGGCGTCCTTGGTCGCTTGGCGCTGGGCGTCGTTGAAGTACGCGGGGACGGTGATGACGGCTTCGGTGACGGTTTCGCCGAGGTAGTCTTCGGCGGCCTTTTTCAGGTACTGCAGGACCATCGCCGAGACTTCTGGCGGAGTGTATTCCTTGCCGCGGATGTTGACCTTCACCAGCTCGTTCTCGCCGCCGACAACCTTGTACGGCACGAGCTTTTCCTCGCTGCCGACTTCGCTGTGGCGACGGCCCATGAAGCGCTTGATTGAATAGACGGTATTTTCGGGATTGGTGACGGCCTGGTTGCGGGCCATCTGGCCGATCAGGCGATCGCCGTTCTCAGCGAAGCCGACCACCGAAGGGGTGGTGCGCATGCCTTCCTGGTTGGCGATGACGACGGCTTCGCCGCCTTCCATGACCGAGACGCACGAGTTGGTCGTGCCGAGATCGATACCGATGATTTTGCCCATGATGGAATCCTTAGCGGTTGCAGTTCAGTGTTGAGGTAGGGTCAGTGGAAAGTTTGGGAGAACGTTTGGGAGACAGTTTGAGTTAAAGTTCAGGTGAAGACCGACGTCACGACGGAGTTGAGTTCGGCCATCTGCAGCGGTTTTGCGAGCAGCCTCACCGCCCCCAGGCGCTCCGCCTCACGTCCGAGTTCGGCCGTCGCGCGCGCGCTCATCAGCACCGTTGGTTCGTGGTGCTGGTGATCACGTAGCCATCCCAGCAACTGGAAGCCGGTCATGTCGGGCATGTCGACATCAGATAATAGCAGGTCGAAGCGTGCGTGACTGAGTTCGGTGATGGCCTGTTGTCCGCAGCCCACGACGGTGGTCTGCCAGCCGAAGCTCGACAACACCTCGCCCAGGGATTCGCGCAGATTGCGGTCGTCATCGGCTATGAGGATGTGGCGGGTAGGCATGGCGGTCAGCGTGGGTGCTTGCTTGCCGGAGAAGCACCGCGCATGCCAAACGCTACCTGTAGAACCAATTGGTATTCAATGACTTATCAATTGCTGGCGAGATCCGTCTCGTAACTCAGGTCAATTTGACTCATCTGTCGTCAATCGCACCACGAGGGACGGTGGTACTTGGTGGTACCTGGTGGTACTTGCGACGGCTGCCCTTGAAGGCCTCTACGGGATATTTGGTTCGAGCTAAAGCGAGCTTATGGGCAAAGGCTTGGCTCAAATCGACGCCACTGCAGTCGGCCAGACGCACGAGCAGCGTGAAGGCATCGGCGATTTCGTCATTCCATTCCTGACGACGGTCGACGGGGATCGCCGGCTCGCTGTCGCCCTGCCAGCGGACGATATCGGCGGCCTCGCCGAGCTCGCTGAGCACCGCCAGCAGGAGATTGCGCGGACTGTGGAATTGCTGCCAATCGCGCTCATCGGCAAAGGCCTGGGCTTCGGCACGGATCGATTCCAGGCAACGCGGAGTAAAGGTCATCGCCTGAGATTATGGCTCAGCAGGTCACTTCAACGAGCTCACCAATTGCTGCCACTCATTCCACGCCGGGGAGATCTCATTGCCGCGGCTCTTGGGGAAGTCGGTCGAGATCTTGGCGAAGGTATCCTTGACCACATTCATGCGGAAGCCGGCGTCGGTTTGCTTGAACTCATTGGCCAACTCGACCACACGTTTGACCAGGGGCATGATCAAGGTCCCTTCCTTGATGTTGGTGCGCACGGTTTCGAAGGCCAGGCTGATGACCTCCCTGTTCTGCTTCGCAGCCGCCAATTCGCCAATCTGCGCGAGACGGATCTGGATGACGATGTCAGGGCGCTTGGCGGCACCGGCGAGGGCGTAGGCGCTATCATACAGCTTCTGGCGGGCCTTGTCGTCGGGCGGCAGGCGCTCGAGGGTGAGGCGGAGACCTTCCCACATCAGATCGGGAAAATTGCTGGCGGCCTTGGCCAGCGTCTGCCAGGTCTTCTCGGCTTCGGCGGGCGGGACATGGCCCAGCAGGACCCGCCAAGCCTCGGCGACCAGCGGGCTGCGCTTGACGGCTTCCCGGGCGATGGTCGTCGCCTGCTCGGGATGGCCGTCGAGGCTGCGCGCGATGCGTGCGAGATGGGCGGCGGTAGCCCACGACTCGCCGCCACTGCTCGCGCCAGCATACAGCAGCTCGATGTCGCGGTCGAGCAGCTCGGTACTGGTCTGGGTGTTGAAGGCCGTTCCGAAATAATAGTAATCGCCCTGATAGCGGCCGGTGAAGGCCAGTTCGGGTGATTTTCCCTTGGCGGCGAGGTAGCCGGTCCAGCAGTGACCGGCGCCGCCATAGCGACCGCTGCCACCGCACTTCACCGCGGGCACGCCGAAGATCTTGGCGACCCGCGACGAGAAATGCGCCTGATCGACACAGACTCCGCCCAAGGTCCGCAGGTTCGCCAGCGTGTACGGTTTGCTGCCGAGCTTGGTGCTGGCACGGGAAAGCTTGTCGTAGTCGTAAGGGACGGATTGGTAGAGCCCGTCGAACTCGAGTTTCTTGCCCTTGTATTGGCTCAATGCCCAATCGATCTCGGTTTGGCTGACATCGAGGTCGACCAGCTGCGTGAGCACCGTCCAGGGCAGGGTCCGGGGCTTAAAGACGAATTGCGCCTGCTGTTTGGGATTAGTGAAGTAGTCCCAGATCTCGAGATAGGTGAGCGGTGGTCCGAACTGCGCCGGGGTGACCGCCCACAACGTATAATAGCGCGAACTGACCGCCGCTGCCGGCGTGTCGTGGACTACCGCGATGGCGATCGCCACCTGATAATTGAGTAGGAAATTCTTTTCGTCCTTCAGCCGCAGTTCATTGAGGATGCGGCAGGCGACCTGGGCATCGTCAAAACGCGGATCGAGCGCCCGCCAGAATTCTTTGCGCACGCCGGGGTTGGCCTTGAGGAAGCTGATCAGCTCGGCCGGCGGGGAGCTGTGTCCGACATGCCAGGTTTCGATGCGCTCGATATGCCCGTCGAGTAGGCGGGACCAGGTGGTGGCAGTGGGCTTGGCGAGATTGGCGGCATCGCTGTCATCGAGGGCCGTGACCGGGTCATCCCAGCCGTTCGGCGGCGCCAGAAGGCGGTAGTGCCCAGATGGTTCGAAGGTGCGCACCGGCAGGGCGTCATCGACCCATTCCGGTACCGGCTTGGCGCCGGCGACCGCCACCAGCATGACCGCGCCATCATCGCGGATCCGCACGTCGAGCGCGAAGCGCCGGGCGAGACGCTCAAGAACCCTGCGCAGGGGAGTATTCTCCACGTGTAGGGTGACGCTGCGCGGGCCGCGGTCGGCCGCCGTCGGGTCGAGCGCCAGGACGATATGCTCGCTGCTAGCGAGGCTTGCGAGCACGGTGTTGAGCGGGGTGCGTTGCCAGTTGCAATCGACGCTCTTCTCCAGGGCGTCAAGGGTCTTCTGCATCGCGGCCGGCATGGCTTCCGCCGCATATGCGCAAAGGCTGACAAGGGTCAGCAGCATCCATAGAGAAATAGTTGGCATTATTCCAGTATATTTAGCTGTTTGAAAATTACAGTAGGCTCAATTCCGCGGCATCGAAGGTCCGCTCGCAATATTGGCAGCGTACAGTGAGCGGATTCTGCGAGATCACCCGGAAGCGTGAGCCGCACTTCTCGTGGTTGGTGACGCAATTGGGATTGGCGCAGCGGGCAATGTCAGCGAACACCGCCGGAGTCGGGATCTGATGCTTGGCCACCACCTCATAATTGCGGATGATGCAGATCGTCGCGCTCGGAGCGATGAGGGCCAACGAGCTGGCGGCCTTGCCGACGATCTCGCGGTTGCTGATCTTGACCACGCCTTTGCGCCCGATGCGGGTCGAGCGCAGATTCATGCCGATGAACACCTGATCGGCGGCATCCGACAAGAGGTGCGCAACCTTCAAGGTCATGTCACTGGGGATGTGGTCGATCACCGTGCCATTGGCGATGGCCTCGACTTGGCGCACGCGTGAGATCGAGGCCGTCGGTGGCGTCGTGGGAAGGGGATCGGTCATGTCGGTCACAGTGCTCCGGTCACCAGGCCGAGCAGGGCCTGCCGCACCGGCACGCCATTGCCCGCCTGGGCGAAGTAATGTGCGTGCGGGGTGTCGTCGACCTCGCGGGCGATCTCGTTGACCCGCGGCAGCGGATGGAGGATGCGCATGCTCGGCTTGGCGCTGCGCAGCATGGCGGCGGTGACCCGATAAGTGGCCTTGATGTGGTCAAATTCCAGGGGATCCGGAAAGCGCTCCTCCTGTAGGCGGGTCATGTACAGCACGTCGCTGCGATCGATGGCCTCCTGCAGTGAATCGACGGTGCTGACGGTGAGCCCGGCGCTGCGCGCTTCGTCGATGTAGTGCTGCGGCATCTCCAGGCCGCGCGGCGCTACCAGCAGCAGCTCGGCCTTGAACAGGCACAGCGCCGAGAGCAGCGAATGCACCGTGCGGCCATACTTGAGATCGCCGGCAAAGGCGATGGTCAACGGCTCGCCGCGCTCGAGCTGCGGGAACAATTTGGTGATCGTGTAGAGATCGAGGAAGGTCTGGCTGGGATGCTGGTTGGCGCCATCGCCACCGTTGATCACCGGGACTTTCGAGACTTCGCTGGCGAGACGGGCCGAGCCGTCCCGCGGATGGCGCATGACGATCACATGCGCGTACTGATCAACCATGCGGATGGTGTCGGAGAGGCTCTCGCCTTTTTTTGCGCTGCTGGTGCCGGCGTCGCTGAAACCGATCACCCGTCCGGCGCAGCGGTTCATCGCCGCCTCGAACGACAGGCGCGTGCGCGTCGATGGTTCGAAGAACAGCGTCGCCATCAATTTGCCAGCGAGGAGGTCGGCGCGCGGACGCAGTTCGAGTTCGCGCGCCTGGGCCAGCACCTGGCTGATCTCGTCGCGGGTGAAGTCGGTGATCGAGATGATGTGGCGGCCGGAGAAGTTCACGTCAGGCGACCTTACGGAAAAGGTCGAAGAGTCTAGGGCGATGGGAACGAGAGTGGAAGAGGGAATTGCCAGGCGCCAGCTTGGTACGAAAAAAGCGGAGGATATTCGGCACCTACGATGGTTTTACCGATATACAGAGCGCCCTGTTGACGGCGACCGGGTTGCATGGTTATAATGAAATCGTGAGGCACCCAGGAAGGCCTCGAACCCCAACCCTGACTACCGCTGGGCACCGGTAGTCGCGCAACGCAAGTAGTCGCAGGGTCATCCCCTGCCATCGTAAGGATCCCCATGGTTGAACTCCAGATCTCAGGCGTGCACTACCAGGTTACCGATAAGGTGAAGACTTACATCTCCGACAAACTCGGAACCCTCTCCAAGTACCACGCCGGGCTCAAGAAGGTCCACGTGACCATTCATCCACAGGAGCAGAATCGGATTCGGGTTGATGTCGATATGCACCTTCCCCACGGCCGGGATGTCGTGGCGCATGACGCGGAAGAGACCATCTATTCCGCCATCGACATGGTTCATGACAAGGCAGCTGCCCAGCTGCGGAAAATCCACGATAAGGAGGCCAAATCATATCGTGTTGCCGTCTAGCACATCTCGACAGTCTGCTGGAAGCCGGCGGACTGCGTTTTGAATGATCGAACGTCGGTGTCTTACGGGTTCTGACTCAGGCCCGCGTGCACCCTCATGAAGTGCTGCGCCGCACGGGTAGTGCGGCGACCTTTGCTGTGGTGACAACCACCACCTACGTCGATCCCCGACCCCCTGGGCTACCCCAGGGGGTCGGTTGTTTTTATAGCCCGGGCAGCGCACCATGCCGGTCCATGCCCCGTCACTGTCCTCGCCCTTTGGCCCGCCCGGCCGCCCTGCTCCTCGATCTGGACGGCACGATCGTCGATTCCGAGCCACGGCATTTCGAGGCTCATAAACGCTTCCTGGCGACGGTCGACATGCCCGTCAGCCAGGCCGATGTGGTCGGCAATGTCGGCAAGGGTGATCAGGTCTTCTACCGTAGCCTCTTGGCGCGCAGTGGGCGCAGTGCCGATGTCGGCGATTGGGTGCAGCGCAAAACCGAGGTCCTCAAAGACATGTACCGCAGCGAAGGCATCGAGCTACGTCCGGGGGTGCGCGGCCTGCTAACGCGCGCCACCGAGAGCGGGGTTTTCACGTACGTGGTGACCAGCGCCGTGCGCGACCTCGCCGCTCTGAGCTTGTCCGTCACCGGTCTGGCCGAGCGCCTGCCGGTGCGCATCTGCCACGAAGACGTCACCAACCACAAGCCCGACCCAGAACCGTACCTGCTCGCCGCCGCCCGCTTGTCGGTGCCACCGTCACGTTGTCTGGTCATCGAAGACAGCCTCAGCGGCGTCAAGGCCGGGGTCGCGGCCGGCTGCCGGGTAGTGGGTTTCGTTGGCATCATCGGCGCCGCTGAGCTACGCGACGCCGGTGCGCATGACACGGTGATGACATTGGACGAGGTCCGCTGGTGAGGCCGGTAGTGCCGTCCCCTGGGGGCGCGGGCGACTCGCCCGCATGTGAGGTGACCCGCATCGCGGGCGAGTCGCCCACGCCCCCAGGAAGCGTCCCGCTCGTTTGCGGAGCACGCACGTGATCCCGCCCCCGTGGTGGCAGGCGGCTTTCGGGCCGGACTATGAAGCGGTCTATGCGCATCGCAGCGATGACGCGGCCACGGCCGAGATTGCCGGCCTTGTGCCCCATCTTGGTCGTGGTTCCGTGCTCGACGCCTGCTGTGGCAATGGTCGGCATCTGGCGGCGCTGCAGCGCGCGGGCATTGCCGCCGTTGGTTTCGATTACAGCGCCAATCTGCTGCGTTCAGCGGCGACCCGCCCCGCGGTGTACGGCCGGGTGAGCCGTGCCGATGTCCGTGCGATCCCCTTTGCCGGCGGTTTCTCGGCGGTGCTGGTGTTGTTCACGGCCTTCGGCTATTTCGATGAAGCCGACAACGGCCGGGCCTTGGCGGCGCT
>JBILBP010000039.1:0-12022 GCA_044353645.1 Planctomycetota bacterium
GGCCCCTGGTCCCTGGCCCCTGGCCCCTGGCCCCTGGTCCCTGGCCCCTGGCCCCTGGCCCCTGGCCCCTGGCCCCTGGTCCCTGTCCCCTGACCCCTGTCCCCTGGCCCCTGTCCCCTGCTCGCTGATCGCTACTCTACGTATAGTTATATCCCCAAGGCAGTATCTCACCGCCCCAACGGCAGGTACCGATACGCGGTCTGCAATTCCAGGACCGTGGCTGCCGTGGTCCAGATAGTGTCCTCGGCCAGCGGCTCGCCGGTGCCGTTCGCGGTGCTGCCGCCGACGAAGGCCAGGCCTGGTCCGGCATCGATGAAGGTCGGTAATACTCGCGACTGCAGCCCAGCTATCCAGGTATCCCACGCCGTCCCGCCTAGCTCGCGCAGCGCCAGGGTCGCAAACAGCCAGCCCTGATGCTCACGCGGCGAGGTTGCCGTTGGCGCGCGCGTGGCCAGGGCCTCGCCAAGGGCGGCGGTCGCGGGATTGTCGCGATAGCCCAGGGTCGCGCGGGCGAAGGCGGCGAGTCCGAGGCGCGCGAGCTCGGGCTCGCTGGCATCTGCCGGCGTGAGCAGGATCTGGCGCGTACGTTCGCGGAGGACCGGCGGCACACTCATGCCCGCTTGGACGGCGGTCTCGATCGCGAGTACGGCGAAGCCATCGAGTTCGCCCGACGGTGCCTGTTCAGCCAGATCGCGCAGGGCGCCGTCGGCGATGGCGGACGGGCATAGGCCCCACAAGGAACCCTCGACCTGCGCCAGGGTCACCAGTGCGCGCGCCCGCGGCGGGCTGTCGGTGGTGAGCAGCAGCGGCTCGCGGGTGAGCGCCGCCAGTGCGCGCTGGGCGCAGTCGAGCCGTTCACGATCGACCGAGGTCATGCCGCCGCCCTCGCCGAGGAGCGCAATAATCACCAGGGCCTGACGGCAGAGTGCCGCATCGCGGTTGTCGGTGGCGGGGTTCGCCGCCGGGAAGCCGCCATCGCTGCCCTGCTGTGTCGCCAACCAGCGCAGGCCACAGGCCACCGCTCCCGCCGAGCGCTCGCTGTTGAAGCGCATGCGCGCGGCGGCACGCAGCTCTGGGCTGCGGCGCAGGGCGAAGAGATCGAAGCCTGAGCCGGGGATCTGCGTCCAATCCAGGGGCCCGCCTTCGGGGAGGCGCGGCACCGGTGGCAGGACCTTGAGAGACGTGCCGCTGTCACTGTTCGGGGTCGGGTCGCGATGGGCAAAGAGGATCGCGATCACCAGGACCGCCGCCAAGTGCCCGACGACCACCGCGCTGATCAGACGCAGCCGGCGATGGCGCTGCTGCACCTGTACGGCTTGTGCGCGGCTGCTGACGGGAGCCTCGTCGCTGACCGGTGCCAGGCGTTGCGAGGCCAGCAGCTGCTTGCGCACGCGCTCGCGGAGATCGACCGGCGCCGGACCGAGGGTGGTGAATAGGCTGCGCAGACGCGTCAGATCGCCATCGTCGCCGCCGTGTTCGTAGTGCAGGTCGACGCGCTCATCGTCCGCGCTGGCGAGGTGCCCGTCGGCGACGGCGAGCCGGGCTTCGACGCGTGAACGCAGATCGCTGGCGCGTGGTTGCTGACTGCGCAGCAGGCGCCCGAGCTGGGCGAGAGCCTTGCCATCCGCGCAATGCTCGTCGCCGTGCACGAGGGCGCGCAGCAAGGGATCGTTGTCGCGGGCGGTTGCGGGTGGCCGTGGTTTCGACGACGGCGTGGCGCTCGGAGTGTTCATCGCTCGTCCTCCTCGACGAGGTCGGCGAGCTCATCACGCAGCCCACGCACGGCGCTGTGCATACGACTTTTCACGGTGCCCTCGGGGATATTCAGGACGGCGGCGATGTCTTGGTATTTCATGCCATGGTTGTTGGCCAGCACGAAGACTTCGCGCTGGCCGGCGGGCAGCAGGTCGAGGGCTCGCTGGAGGCGAGCGCGGATCTGTCCATCGCGTTCGGGCGAAGTCATCTGTTCAGGGGCCGGCAAGGTCTCGGACAGACGCGGGCCGTCTTCACCGAACTCGGCATCGAGGCTGAGGTGGCGGCGGGTGCGGCGCAGGTGATCGATCCACAGGTTGTGGGCGATGCGATAGAGGAAGGTACGTACGCGGGCGCTAGCAGTGTAGCGTGCACGGGCACGGTAGACGTTGACGAAGACGTCCTGCGCGAGTTCCTCGGCGACGAGCTGATCCCAGCTCAGATGGAAGAAGAAGCCGGTGAGCTCAGACTGATAACGCTCGACGAGGAGGATCACCGCTTCCTGGTCGTCGTTCTTGATGCGCTCCATGAGCGTCACATCGGGATCGATCGACGCGAGTATTTTTGGATCGGTGACGGGCGCGACGTGAGGCATCTGTTCCGTTCAACGCAGCCAGCTGCGAAAGGTTCGCTGCCAGAAAAAAGCGGGAAAAAAACCAGAAAAAAAGGGGCGCAGGCCAGGCCCGCGCCCCTACGGGCAGTTCCCTATGTGGCAATTAGCAGGTCCGCCGGGGCTTGGCTTTGTAATCCTTCAGGCGCTTGGCGAGATCTTCGAATCCGGCCCGGCCGAGCTGCGCCATCGACGCCGCCTTGCCGTGCTCGACGCCCGGCTGATCGAACGGATCGATGCCGTAGAGCTCCGCGCTCATGGCGGTCGAGAGCTGCAGCAGGTAGACCAAGCCGCCGATATGCGCTTCGTCGACGGTGTCCATCTGGATGGTCATGTTCGGGCGCCCGGCCTGGGTCACGTGCTGCTCGGCGCCCCAATAGCTGTAGTCGAGCAGCTGCGTGAACGAGGTGTCTTTGAGGTACGCCGCGGCTTCGAGCTTGGGGAAGGCCGGCGGAATCGCGGTCTGCGCGCCGTGGTCCTTGACGGTGATGAAGGTGATGACCTTGTCGAAGGGACCTTCGCAGAAGAGCTGCTGCTGGCCCTGGCCATCGTAGGCGCCGAGAGCGGCCACCGGCGAGGGGCCGACGTGTACCGCCTTGCCCTTGCGGTTGAGCATCTTGCCGAGGCTTACCGAGCACTGGTGGTTGTACCACTCGCCGACGGCATGGACGCGGTTCGAAAAGCTGAACGTCACATGCATGGTCTTGCGCCGCTTGCGGGTCAGCAGGTAGTGCACCAGCGAATGCATGTACGCAGGATTCTTGTGCGGATCGCCGTGGCGGCAGCGCTTGTCCATATCGGCGCCGCCCTTGAGCAGCTCATCGATCTTGAGATTGCACATGCCGGCCATGAACAGGCTCTGATTGCCGAGGATACCATAGCGGCCGGTGAGATTGAGGGCCGTCGGCAGGGTCGCGATCTTCTCCTGCTTGGCGATTTCCATCAACGGACTCTTGGTCGGCTCGGTGGTGATGATCACCTGTTCGGCGGGCGCGGTCTTGCCGACCTTCTTCTTCAGCGTCTCGAGCAGCCACAGGGTCATGCACATGGTTTCGGGGGTGACTCCCGAGCGGCTGACGATCTGGAACAGGGTCTTCTTGATGTCGAGGATCTCGAACAGCTCATGCGCGGCTTTGGGATCGGGATTGCTGAGGAAGAAGACCCGGGGAGCCTTGCCGCGGACTTTCGCGTCCACGACATTGTGCTGACTGTGGGTCAGGGCCTTGAAGAGGGTCTGCGGCGAGAGCACCGAGCCGCCCATGCCGATGATCACCAGATTGTCCCATTGGCCCTGGTGCTTCTTGATCAGCGCCTTGAGGTCGGTGGTGTCCTGATAGGGCAGGTCGAAGAAACCGCTCTCACCGGTTGAGCGCAGTTCGTCGACGTTTTCGTGGTGTTTGGGGAACTTGGCAACGAGGGTGTCAACCTCGGACTTGGTCAGGCCGTGCGTCGCGCCGATCGCTTCTGCGAGGCAGTTCGTAAAATCCAGGGTCAAACTCATGCGTACTCCAAAGCCTTGCTATGACATCGGTTGCAACACTGCAACCATACGCGACCAAGGCCGCGGCAGAGCGCCAGAGTGCGCTCGCAGAAGATCATAGGATCAGTGCAAGCGATATTCAAGACTGGATAACACTTGAGACCGGCCTTGGGTTGCTATGACGAATAGATTTCCTAGGAGCCTGTCGGGAATAGATGAACGAGTCAGCCGACCGAATCAATTCCCCACAGGCTCCTAAAACCCTGATCTTTTGCCAATACTCACTAGGTCTTATTGACGAAACCGAAGGTAGCGATAGGTACTTGCCCCCGCCAGCACCCAAACGGGCTGCCGGCCCCGAGCTCATCGTCTTTCATCCCCTAGGAATTTACGTTCATGAATCTTGCCTCTCGTTCGGTTGCTGAGTTGATCGGTACATTTTGGCTGGTCCTCGGAGGCTGCGGCAGCGCCGTCATCGCGGCGGCTTTCCCCGAGCTCGGTATCGGCCTGCTCGGGGTGTCGATCGCCTTCGGGTTGACGGTGGTGACCATGGCCTATGCCATCGGCCATATCTCCGGTTGCCACCTCAATCCAGCGGTGTCGATCGGCCTCGCTGCCGGCGGACGCTTCAAAGCCGGCGATCTGCCGGCCTACATCATCGCGCAAGTCGCCGGCGCCGTGCTCGCTGCCGGGGTCCTCTATCTGATCGCGAGCGGCAAGCCTGGTTTCGATCTCGCCGGTGGTTTCGCCTCCAACGGTTACGCCGAGCATTCCCCGGCAAATTACAGCCTGGCTGCTGCCGCGCTGTGTGAAGTGGTGCTGACCGCTTTCTTCCTGTTCATCATCATGGGCGCCACCGATGCCCGTGCTCCGGCCGGATTCGCGCCCATCGCCATCGGCCTGACCCTGACCCTGATCCACTTGATCAGCATTCCGGTAACCAACACCTCGGTGAACCCGGCGCGCAGTACCGGCCAGGCCCTCTTTGTTGGCGGCTGGGCAGTTTCGCAGCTGTGGATCTTCTGGGTCGCGCCGATCGCCGGGGCGGTCATCGGCAGCCTCGCCTATCGTTTCGTCTCCAGCACCGGCAAGGCCGGGATCAAAGCCCGCGGTTGAGGTCACGTCTGTTGTAAGGAAGAAAGACTCCTCTTACTCTTTCCTCCACGAAATCCCCCCACGAAATCCTGCCACAAATCCGTTTTTCCGGATGATGGGCGCCGTGGGGGGAATGGGGTCGCGGTGGATGTTGGTAAACCGGTTACAGAACCTCCACGGCTTGGCTGCGGCGGAACTTCAGATCGCTAGACCGCACAACAAGCAGTCCACGTCCGCGGGGAAGTGTTACGGGCATCTGTAGGTTTCCCCGGGCGTCCGAATGCACGATGGCGCAAGGGTGATAGAAGATGAGGTGTTCACCGGATTGCAGCGGTGCCATCAGGGAAAGTGTTTTTCCCGCTCGGATCTGCGGTGCGGCTACGGCCGTACCATCAGGGAGGGCCGCCGGCGACAAGCCACGGACGTATACCGGTTGGGCATCGAGTGGGATCCGGCAAATGCTGTTTTGCACGTGTATTTTTCGCGCATTCCCTACAGGGTCGTGTACGGTTATGGGCCCCTCCCCGCAGGGGAGCGTTATCGTCCGCGGACAGTCATCACGTGACCAGAGAGCGAGAATGCGCTCACCCCCACGATCAAAAGCATAGCCCCAGATCGGCTCGCCGAGGTAATCGATCGGGCCTAGGGTCGTCGTGCCCTCGAGAAGCCGGGTGGCGGTAGCGATAGCGGCAAACACCGGTTTGGGGGAGAGGTGGCATCTGCCTGAGGCAGACTGCGGATATGCGGATCTGAAAAAGAGTCCCCAGCCCCCGCGTTCATCAGGGTCGACGGTTTCGTAGAAAAAAGTGGTGCGGGCGCCTTCACCCAGAGCGATGAGATGGGTACGCAGAAGCCAAGCTGCTTCTTGGCGCAGCCGGCCTGTTTCGAGATGGTTCCTGCGGGAAAAGGATTCATTGCAGTTCACCCCCCATTCGGAGTTGAGGATGGGCGCTCCGGCGGGCAAGTAAGAGCGCACGAGATTCGCCAAGCCGCGCATGCCGTCGATGATTCCTGCGGCTTCCGGCGGACGATAGAGCATCGGCAGATAATAGGTATGGGTCACGATGCCGTCGAGATGTTCTCCTAGTCCTTTCTTCAGGAGCCGTTCGAGATGTCGGCAACCGCTCTCGATGGCGCCATAGTTGGCGCCGAGCAGCAGGCCATGCGGATCATGGGCCTGAATTCCGGCGCGGGCGGCTTTGTACATCTGGATGAACTCATCATCGGAACCTTTCCAATGCCAGTTGGGTTCCCAGTGAATTTCATAATAATTATGTTTTTGCGTCGAGCAGACGACCTGGCGCAAAGCCGCCTGTTCGGCCGCAACCTGGCCGATGAGTCGTGAGTAGGCGGCGACATTGGCGACACCATACGATTGCCAATAATGGGTCTCAGGTGGTGTCCATACAGCTGCCTCATGGCCGGAAGGCAGGGCAGTGAGCCATGGCGGTACGCTATGCGCATCGACCAGCAGGCAGAGGCCTTCTTCGGCCTCGGTCGGTGCCAGCGACTTCAATTTTTCTGGATCGAGCACGGGTGTGAAGCCCTCAGGGCCGGCGTTCGCAATCTCAAATGGCCGTCGTGCCCGATAGGCCCAGCGCATTCCCACCAGGGCCCATAAGCGTTCGCCAACAAGGATGTCGTCGCGACATTCGGCGCCTTGTGCGCCGAAACGGCTATCGTCGCTATGCGCGAGCGACAGCGGTTCGATGGCGGGCAGGACGGCATAGGCCATCGTACCGACGGGCATGGTCGAGGTACGGACGGCACCCACCGCGGATTGCTGCAGATGAAAATGGATCCGAAACCAGCCCGGGCCGTGATCGCCCGGATGAATAATGCCACTGCGGCTTTTTTCATCGCTTTGACAAGCAATCTCGCCTTGTGCGATGAGGATGTCATTCCCATCGCTAAGCAGCCAACTGAGGCGATCGTGCCTTGTCTGGCGACCTTGAAGGCGCACGGCAATCACGACGTTTTCCTCTGCCCGAAAAACCGGGCATCCCTTATGGCCGATGAAATCAAGCGATAGCAGGATGCGCGACGTATACGTGGTTGGCGATGACGCGTTGGTCGCCCAACTAGTTCTCCAGGCAGTTGGCTCTTTTGCGGACGTGCTCGCTTCCGGCACGGCGCGAAGTGCAGGGCGGCGAGCAGGAGTCATAGAAGACCGCTTTATTCGCTGGAGTGAGTTGGGGGCGATGATATCCCGGCAGAAGAAATTAACTAAGGCAGATACTCGGGATCTCCGACAGCGAGGATGCCTTGCGCAGCAGATAGTGAGCTCGCGTGACCATCGCAGAATACATAATTAGCACGACCGTGATGACGTTCGGGATCATTATGACTGGGCAGGCCATCTTTGACTGTCCAGATAAGAGCTGGAGCGTCGGTATAGATACGATTATTGGTACTGTCGCCGATCAGGGCGCGATTGGAGCGGAAGCTGATGGAGTCAAAGCGGAAGCTTTTGGGAGTCAAGCTGAACCAGCGATCATTGCTGATATATCGAGAATCAGGCACTCCTATCGGAACATATTCGCGAGTCTGTAATTGTAGTCGAGGATTCATGCCGAAGCCAAATATACGCCAGTAATCACTATTGGGATCTTCGGAGCCATATGGAATAACCGACGGGTGTCGCTTCCACATCGGGCATTCCCACATGAGTTTCGAGGTGTCCTTAAATGTTGCGGCATCGGTGTCGAGATAAGAATCAATCAACTGGTTCCAAGCGATGCCCCCGATACCCGTGTACGCATCAGGGACAAAGCCCCGGTAATCCTTGGCATAGAGAATACAGCCCATGCCGATTTGTCGCAGTGCCGACGTGCAGCGCACGGAATGGGCGGCATCGCGTACGGCTCCGATGACCGGAAAAATAATGGACATGAGTATGCCGACGATGGCGACCACCATCAGCAATTCGATCAAGGTGAAGGCGTACGGTCTTTTCATGATATTGCCTTTGTCGAGATGCGCAGAGCGGCAGTCCCCATCTCTTATCTCACCCTCGGTGTATTCTTGTTAAGGTAGGTTTATTTCGTCGTGAGTCGCTGGCCGAGGAATTCGGCATCGGTAAGTTTAAAGCAGTCGAAGCCGTAGGCCTTGTTGAATTCCATGTGCGACGTCGGCAGCAGTTCGAGGCTGAATTGATGAGCGCCGGCGGTCAGGGTCACCTGCCCGAGCTTCTCCCAGTTGACCGGCACGTAGGGCTGCAATTCGTAGGAATCCAATAGCTCCAGGGGGGATTCGACGGTTTGCCAGGGCTGGTCGTCGAAATGCCAGCGGAATGCACCGTGATTCCAGAATCGACGAGCGAAGAATTGGTACTCGCCGGCAGTCGCGACCAGGATCTGCCACCGACCTTGGGCGACCGTCCCGTCGTTATCGCCAGTGAACCATTCGCCGCCAGAGAGCAGGGCCTTGGCTTCGGGGGTGCTCGGGCTGTAGGGCCCGGTGATCGTCATGTTGGTATCGACGGCGGATTCGGCTTCCCAATCGATGGTGGCGGCAACCAACCCGCACCCGGCGGTGAACCAGGCGAGCACGAACAGACGAAACAGGAGTGTTGGTGGAGTTGGCATGGCATTTCAGTTTCGGAGCAGGGGGAGAGATGGTGCGTCTTTCGCGGGGGCTGTCGGCCTGATCACGATCTACGGGGGATTTCGGTGGCGTTGGTGTGGCGTTGATGCGGAGGCTCGGGTTGCGTTTTGTTCGCGTGTCTCTGGTCGTCTCGCCGCGGGCTCTTGCTTAGTCTATAGCATATTCCTACTCATGAGATTATATGATTAAATCAGTAAATCAAATTTAAAAAAGTGTCACTATAATTAATTGTTAAATCATGACTTGTGGGTTAGCGACGAGCTCGTCTCGCGAATCAGAGCTCGCCCAGAAATAGTTCAATTTCCCGCCGCGTCAGGGTCGTCGAGGCAAAAACGCCCCTGGATAGCGGCTACGAGGCCTCGTGAAAATGCCCGTATGAATCAACTGCCAAGCATATAACTTATACCTTGCGAGTGCTTGTACGGAGCAGGCGCACGCATCCGTAGATGCAGATCGTGGTGGTCACGATCACCGCCAAGAGCCACCAGCCGATCTTGCTGATCAGGCCATCGAGATGGTCGGTGGCAGACGCCACGTGGGTCGTGATCGCCGGCGATTGGATCAGCGCCTGGGTGACCTCCAGGGTGCCTTGCAGTTTTTCGGCGGTAACCGTCGCCGCATTGAGGGCCGTGGTGTACTCGCGGATATCAAAGGGGCGGCCAGGAGCTTCCGTCGGCATTGAGTTCGAGGTCGAGGTCGAGGGCGTGGGCGTCACGCTAGTGATCAGCTGCATGATGCCGGTATTGAGGCGCTCAAGGGCCGTGGCGGCCGCGGTGAGCGCCGCCAGCGTGGCCCGGACATCAGCTTGCGCGGGGCGGCTCTGGTCGAGGAGGGCGACGCCTTCGGTGCGGATCTCAGCGGGCAGGTTGCGGGCGATCGTGGTCAGCGCCTCGAGGCTGTTGTTGGTCCGTTTGAGTTCGGTCAGGAGGGCTTGCGGCGTGTCCTGGGCTTGGATCTCGAGCATCGCCTTCTGCATATACCAATTGAGCAGTTTGGGATAATCCACCAGCAGATCGACCGCCCGATCAGCGGTCACCGCCATCCGCGCGGCCGCGTCTCCGCCGGCTTTCACCCCGGAGAAGGCATTGAACGGCGACAGGGTGATCGAGAGCAGGCTCGAGAGCTTGGTGGCCTCGAGAAGATTCCCCAGGGGATCGGACTTCGAGCCGTCGCCCGCGAGGTAGGCCTGGCCATGGACAGTGGCGGCGAGGATCTGCTTTTTCAGCTCATCAAAGCGTTCCGGCGGCACGGTTCGGCGGACCATCTTTTCCGCGATGCCCTCCAATTCGTTGGAGCGCTCGATGACCACCTGCTGGGCTGTACCAAATACACTTTTCCCCGCCCCGGTCGAATAATAGCGTGAACTGGTAGCGCTCCAAAACCACAATTCGATCAACCCCGCCAGGGCATTGTCGCGGCTGCGCGCACGGGTGCAGATCTCGAAGGTGCGGATCCGCCATCCGAGCGTGGTCCGGCGATTGGCATCGGTGGGTACCGCCGTCTCGAGCTCGAGCGAGGTGATCTGCACCAGCCGTTGCATCTGATCGCTCAGTGATTGCAGGGCGGCGGAGACTTCGCTTGCCGGAATCGGCGACGGTGGCGGCAAGCCTGCGTCATCAACCGCCGTGCTGCGGGCGCACCCGCTGAGCGCCAAGATCAGAACCACGGAGATGCCGGAGAGGCGTTTCATGGTGGGCGACCTTGCCGGGTCGGAGTGGAGGTCAATCCCTAGGAGCCTGTCTCCGACAGGCTAGTCCAAGCCGTCGTAAGCTCAGCGCGGCAAGGTGCGGACCAGGCTATATGAGGGGGCGAAGGTGATCTCGAGTCCTTCGACATTGCTGATCTGGTCTGTCCGGCGTTGTGCCCGACCGCTGGCACCACAGGCGAGGATCCCACGCGAGAAGCTGGTATACGTCAGCCATTCGACATCCGTATTGCTCGGATTGCCCGGATTGCCGAGCCGTGCCATGGCCCCGGCATGGACGGGAATCTGACCCACGCCGGTAATGCGCAGGTCGTAAATGTTCTCAGCGCGTACGACACGCCCGGTCGTGACATTGCGGCTGCCTCCGGTCAATACGGCAGTGATGCGGATGGCAGTGGGAAAGGGATCGGTCGATTCTGTCGAATAGTCAACGCCACTCGCAGGGATGTGGTTGCTCCATTCGGTGTCACTGCGCGGGTCGGCATCGGTGCTGAGATCGATGCCGAAGTAGAGGCAGCCATTGGCAACATGTTTCGCTGTGCCCTTATAGACATTTTCGGCAACTTGGGATTCAGTGAGTAGCGTAGGTTGACTGTCGGCCGCATTGGCGGAATTACGATTGAGGTGCCCATCATTGTCAACCCACCAGGCCACGATCAGGCGCGCGCCGAGGCCATTCTCGCCGATGTTTCCGCCAACGGGATTGCGGATCTTGAACGCCAGGACCATGTTGCCGCCCTGGTAGTACTTGGTGGTCGTATAGAGAAAGCCGCCATCGGCAGCCGGCACCATGCGTTTGAGATCGTCGTCGAGCTGCGCCAGGGCAGCGAGGGTCTCGTCATTGGCGGCGCGTCCGGTTTCACCGCTGCGAAACAGCATGACTGCCGTCCTCAAGACCCCGATCAAGGCCAGTGAGACAACGCTGAAGATCATCACCGAGACGAGAATCTCCATCAACGTAAAGGCGCGGCGCATCATCGTGCGCTCTCTACGGCCAAGGTCGTCACTGGCGCATGCGCCCGCAATTTGAAGCCCGAGATCAACGGCGCGCGATTCGCCGCCCGGGCGATATCGGACAGGTCGTTGCTGGTATGGCCGGTATAACGGAAAGTCACGCGCACTTCGACGCCGGTGGTGGGTGAGGCGAGATCCGGGCCGGCGCTCAGGGGACTGTTCCACTTGAATAGATTATCGACGGTCTGCCAGGTGGGCGTTGTAATGAGCGTCAGGTTGGGTTTAACCACCAGGATGCTGGACCAGTCGCTGTAGCCGTTGGCATTGGTATCACCGATGGCGCCTGGAACGGTGCTGAGTCCATTGATGGATCCGGCCATCGCCCGGACTTCTATCTGCAGATTCGGTAGGCTGCCGGCAAGTCCGCTGGTTTTCGTGAGCACATCATTGGCGGGCAGTGTCGGATCGAAGAGGATTTGCGGCACTCCTTCGGGGGTATTGTCGAATCGAATGCCATGCAGATTCATGGGGAATCCGATCCAGGGGTAAAATCGGCAGCGCAAATGCTGTGCAGTCAAGGTTCCAGGGCTGCCCGAATTACCCGTGAGCGAGGGATAGGAGCTCGGAAAGCGCGGCCACCAGCCGATTACCAGGGGTTTCAATGTTCCCTGATCCTGCCAGTTATGAGTCGCGTCAGTGTTATAGAGCCCGCGCAGCCATTTGGGCGTGATGCGTTTTCCGAAATTGAGATTGGTTTGATTCGTCGAGGTGAGACCGGTGCTAGGATCGTAATACTGTATATTCTGACGATCGTCGTAAT
>JBILBP010000301.1:0-3595 GCA_044353645.1 Planctomycetota bacterium
ACGTTCGGCCTCGATCGAGCCGGTCTCGGAGATCGCCATCGTGCCGGTGGAGGAGTGGAGCTGACCGACGGTGACGACGGTGTCGGTCACGGCCAGGCCGGTGGTGTTGACCACGGCAGTTGGAAAGTCCGCCGCCCAGGCAGACGACAGGGAAGCGCTGAGCGCAGCGACGAACGCAACGAGCGTGCGCAACTGGCGGCGGGGTGAGCTAACGGTCATAGATTCTCCGAGATGCGCGGTGATGGAGTGGTCGGGAGCCTCGTGACCGCGCGTCACGAGGGCGTCAAAAAAGGATCGGGGTAAAGATGGGGTCTACGCCGTTAGCAGGCGTGTTCGATGACCCACGGCCGCGGTCCCTTGCAGACCTCGAGCGCCGCGGGTTTATCGGGGGTCGCCACCGGCTTGCGCCGATGATGCGTGCAGCCGGTGGTGCATACATGCGGCTCATGCCGCGACTTCTCGTTCGTGGCATGCGCGTGGCGCGTGCCGTGATCGAGCATGGCCATCATCGGCACGGTGAATTCGCGGGCGCAGTTGACACCGCAGGCCGGACAGGTGGCGGTGGCGGCGGACTGCGAAAACGGACGGACATCGTCGAAGCTGCCGTGCTCGGGGCAGCTGTGGGCGTAGGTGGGCATGGCGCTGACCTAGACCGCGTACGACAGATCGATGTCGGATGGGACCATGATCTTGGGACCATCAGAATTGGGCATGATCGGGAAATTGAAGATCTCCGTCGGCAGCGCGAGGGTCGCGCAGGCATTGGGGATGTCGACGATGCCGCTGATGCGCCCCTCGATGGGAGCGGTACCGAGAATGGCATAGGCCTGGGCCCCGGAGTAACCGAATTTCTTGAGGTACTCGATAGCGTTGAGACAGGCCTGACGATAGGCGACGTTAACATCGAGGTAGTGCTGTTTGCCTTTTTCGTCGACCGAGATGCCTTCGAAGATCAGGTAGTTGGAATAGCGCGGCTCGAGCGGACTGGGCTTGAAGATGGGGTTCTTGATCCCATACATCGCCACCCCGTTCTTGATGATGCTGACGCGGATGTCGAGGTAACCAGCCATCTCGATGGCGCCGCAGAAGGTAATTTCACCGTCTCCCTGCGAAAAGTGGATGTCGCCCATCGATAGGCCGCCGCCCTTGACGTAGACCGGGAAATAGACCGAAGAACCTTTAGAGAGGTTCTTGATATCGCAGTTGCCGCCATGCTCGCGCGGCGGCACGGTGCGCGCCGCAATCGCCGCAGCCTCTTTGGCAGCCTTGCCTTTCAGGCGCCCCATGTGCGCGGTTTCCGGATGCGGCAGGGCGCACAGCGGCGGGGTACGGTTGGGCTTGGTATTGAACAGCGCCGTCTCGCGCTTGTTCCAAGTCGCCAGCATCTCATGGCTGGGCAGGCAGCCGATCAGGCCGGGGTGCATGATGCCGGCGAATTCCACGCCGGGGATATGCCGCGAATTGGCATAGATGCCGGAGAAATTCCAGCACGCTTTACGCGCCTCCGGAAACTGCTCGGTAAGGAAGCCGCCGCCGTTCTTCTTGTCGAAGATGCCGGTGAAACCCCATTGGAAATCAGGCAGCACGCCGACATCGAGGATATCGACCTTGAGCAGATCGCCGGGCTCGGCACCGACCACGCCGATCGGGCCGGTGAGGTAGTGGACTTTAGTCAGGTCGACGTCTTTGATGTCGCTGGCGGAATCATCGTTCTTGATCTGCCCACCAGTCCAGTCGACGCATTCGACACGAAATTCATCACCTGGTTTGACCATCGCGATCATCGGGATATCCGGATGCCAGCGATTGTGCAGGACGTCGTGTTTCTCCGGCTTGTCTTTAAGATCGACTTTGATGAGCGTCTTCATGCGTCGGCAGCTCCCGGTTGCGGGGGTGGGGTTTGCCGGCGCGACGGGTCACAGCTGGAGTACGCACCCCGATGGATCCGTGCCCGTGTCGTCCGGCGAATCTCCCACTGCGCAATCCGTGCCATAGGTATATGCACCTAATAATTGATAGTATTAGAAACACATGTGGACGATTCACCTAGGAAATGTTGCTGTTTAAATATACACAGCTGCACGGTGATACTCTCAACTTTTTACCATTATTACCTGAACAGTGCTGCACTAATAAAAAAACCGCTACAGCAGCTCCTGTAGCGGTTTCAAGTATACCATCCAGATGTGCGCCTCGCGGTGCTGAAAAGCGTTACAGTGCGACGCCCAACTGTTTACCAAGTTCGGCTTTGACATCGTTGGGGTTTAATTTTCCACCCGACAGCTTCATGGTCACGCCCACCAGCCGCCCGACGGCGCTGAGCTTGCCGGACTTGATGTCCTCAACGACTTTGACTTCCTGCGCGATCGCTTGGGCCACGAACTGCGCCAAGGCGGCGGTATCCTGGATCTGGATCTGACCCTTGGCGGTGAAGTAATCGACCGGGGCTTTACCGCTGGCGAACAGTTCGGTGCACTCGGCCTTGGCCACCACGCGCGCGACCTTGCCCTCGGCGACCAGGCCGATGAGCGCCGCCATGGTCGCCAACGGTGCTGCCTCGGTCAGTGGTTTATGCTGCTCGTTGGCGAGACGCATGGCTTCTTCGCGAGTCCAGTTGGCGGCCAGCTTCGACGGGCAGCCGCGTGTCACCAGGGCTTCGAAATAATCGGCGATCGCAGCCTCGGCCGTCAGCTCCGACGCGGCGGCACGTTCGAGGCCGAAGGTCTCACGGAAACGATTCTCGCGTGCCCGTGGCAGTTCGGGCATCCCCGACTTGATACGCTGCACCTGCTCACTGGTCAGCAGTAGCGGCGGCAGATCCGGATCAGGGAAATAGCGGTAGTCGGCGGCGTTCTCCTTAGTGCGCATGACGCGCGTGGTCTTCTGATCGGGATCCCACAGCTTGGTGCACTGATAGATCTCGCTGTAGCGACCGGCGCGGTGGAGGGCGACCTGCTGGGCGATCTCATGCTCGATGGCGGCTTCCACCGAACGGAAGGAATTGAGATTCTTGATCTCGCAGCGCACGCCGAATTTGGGATCGCCCTTAGGGCGGATGCTGACATTGGCGTCGCAACGCAGGCTGCCCTCCTGCATCTCACAATCCGAAACGCCGACCCATTTGAGGATGCGCTTCAGCTCCATGAGATAGGCGTAGGCCTCTTGCGCCGAGCGCATGTCGGGATCGGAGACAATCTCGATCAAGGGCACCCCGGCGCGATTGAGATCGACCTCCGACCACGGCCCGGAATCCTGGTGGATGAGCTTGCCGGCGTCCTCCTCCATATGGATGCGCGTGAGGTTGATGGTCTTCTCCGTGCCATCCTCGAGGACGATGTGAATCGTACCGCCGAGACAGTAGGGCTCGTCGAACTGGGTGATCTGATAGCCCTTGGGCAGATCGGGATAGAAATAATGCTTACGATCGAACTTGCTGTACAGGCGGATATCGCCGCCAATGGCAAGGCCAGCGGTGACCGCGAGCTCGACGGCGCGGGCATTGATCACCGGCAAGGCACCCGGCAAACCGAGGGTGACGGTGTCGACCTGGCTGTTGGGCTCGCGGCCGAAGACCGTGGTCGCCCCACAGAACATC
>JBILBP010000302.1:0-3594 GCA_044353645.1 Planctomycetota bacterium
GCTGGCGCGCAGCATGCAGCCGGTGCGCGCATGCAGTTCGCGCTCGTCGTGACGACGGCGCAACCTGGCAGCGTCGGCGGTGCAGCGGCTGTCGGCCCAGGTGTAGATCGGTGTCAGGGGTCGCCCCTGCCCATCGCAGCCCATCAGGCTATGCCAAAAACACGAGATGCCTACGCCGCTCGCGGAGTGCTTGGCGAGCAGGCGCCGCACTGTCGCCAAGAGCACCGCCGGATCGAGTTCTGCCCGGCCATCGGCCGCGGTCTGCAAGGCGTAGGACTCTTGGCGCAGCGAATTGGCGAGGCGGGTGCCGCGGGCATCGAACACGGCCGAGCGGGCAGACGAGGTGCCGAGATCAATGGCGAGGACGTGCATGCGCGTCAAATCGTCTGACTGAGGAATCCGCCGTCGACGCGAATGTCAGTGCCGGTGACGAAGCCGCTGGCGGCCTGGGCGGCGAGGAACACGCAGGCGCCGATCAATTCGGCATCGCTGCCGAAGCGCCCCATCGGCGTATGCTCGAGGATCTGCTGGGCCCGTTCGGTGGGTGAGCCGTCCTCCTTGAACAACAGCTTGCGATTCTGCTCGGCCGGAAAGAAGCCGGGTGTGAGGGTGTTGACGCGCACGCCATGCTTGGCCCATTCGCGGGCCAGGAATTGCGACAGCGACATCACCGCCGCCTTGGCGCTGCTGTAACTCACCACCCGTGAGAGCGGCAGGTGGGCGCTGACCGAGGCGATGTTGATGATCGACCCGCGTTTGGCGGCGACCATGCGCGCACCGAAGACCTGGCACGGCAGCAGGCAGCCGCCGACGAGATTGAGGTCGTAGTTCGCCTGCCAGTCGGCGAGCTCGATGCTTTCGAAGGTCCGCTCGCCGACCACCGTCACCTTCGGATCATTGCCGCCGGCGGCATTGACCAGCACCGTCGGAACGCCACCCAAGGCCTGTTCGACGGCATCCGCTGCCGCGAGCACGCCGGCCTTGGCGGATGCGTCGCAGGTAACGAACACGGCTTTGCCGCCCTCGGCGGTGATTGCCTGCACGCGGGCCTCGCCTCGCTCGCGATTGCGCCCCAGCACCGCGACGTGGGCCCCGGCGGCAGCCAAGCCCTGAGCCAGCGAGCCGCCCAGGACCCCCGTCCCACCGATGACGACGGCACGCTCATGGGTTAGGTCGAAGAGGGACGTAGGCAAGGTGCGCTCAGGGGTTCACGGATGAAAAGGTAGTCGCTTAGAAAATGTTATCAACATCAGAAAGTCTGGCCAAGCGCGGTCAAGAACGGTTGTGGCCAAAAGCTCCGATTCTGCGTCTTGTTGTGCACGGGGCCTTATATACACCCATGCTCATGCCCTGGTTGCTCATATATTTTCTAGGCATGCTCAGCGGTGTCTCGTGGGCGCTCGAATCGCCTGCCCAGACCTCGGCCTGGTACCAGCAGCGGGCGGCACTGCGTAAGTCGCGGGTCGCCTTGGAGCAGGGTGCCTCTGAAGATCGCGTGGCTCGCGCCGCGCGGGCGTCGCGCTTGATCGAGGAGCTGGTGGCCAAGGCCACGCAACAGGGTGTGGGTCGCGATGATGCGGATCTGATCAGCCTGGTCTCCGGAGTCAGTCTGCTCGACCCAGCCCAAAACGCGCCCCTGTCGGCGCTCTTGCTGACCCTTCCCGAGAAGACCCTCGCTGACGCGAAGCAGTTCAAGGTCTGGCAGCAGACCCTCGAAGCGCTGCGCACCGACCTGCTCAAGCCCACGGAGAAATTATTTAAGGATGCGTTGGAGGCCGGAGTCCCCTCGGTTGCCCGCGACTGCGTCGATCAGGCCCTGGCCCTCTGGCCGGATCATCGCAACCTGCGCCGCAACCTGGGGCAGATCAAATTCGAGAATCGCTGGTATGGTCCACGCGAAGCAGAGCTGACCAAGCTCGGTCAGGCCTGGGATGAGCAGCTCGGCTGGATCCTGGTCAAGGACCGCGAGCGCTATGCCAATGGCGAGTACTACGATTTCCAGAGTAAGCAGTGGACGACCCTGGAAGCCGCCAATGCCACCCGCAGCGAGCTCAAGAATCAATGGGTCATTCAAACGGAACACCTGGTGATCCAGGGTACCGCCCCGCTCACGGCTCTCGTCGATGTCGCCAACCGCATCGAGGCCTTTCACGACCGCGTGTTTGCGGCCTACAGCGGATTCTTCCTCAAGGTCTCGGGCAGGAAGGTATCCGATGAGGATTTCAAGGTCCTCTTCGGCACCATGCGTAAAGACAAAGGCAAAGGCAACGACAAGCGCAAGGGCAAGGATAAGGATAAGGATAAGGACCGCGATCTGCTGGTGGTGAATGTCGCCAAGGACAAGCGGGCCTATGTTGCATCATTGCCTTCTGGCGTCGATGCCGGCTGGTCGGCGGGGATGTTCATCCCCATGACCCGTGAAAGCTATTTTTATCAAGGCATCGCCGAGGTCGTCTATCATGAATTTACCCATCAGATCCTGCACATCTTCAGTGGCACCAATCAGGCTCCGTCGTGGCTGACCGAGGGCGCCGCAGTGTATACGGAGGCGCCGGTATTCGAATCCGGGCGCATGATCCTTGGCGAGATCGAAGGCAACGAGCATCTCAGCGCTTTTTTTCAACAGATGAAGGCCGGCAAGGCCCTGACCTTGGCGAAGATCTTGGCCTTGGAGGATGGCCAGGAGTGGAGGTCGTCGACGACACCAGAGCTGAATTATTCCGCTGCCGGTATGCTCGTCGAATTCTGCATGGAGTCAGACAATCGTCGGCACCGTTCCGACTTCCTCGATTTTCTGCGCGACAGCTATCTTGGCAACACCTCCAATTATAAAGTCTGGGATTATTTGGGCTTGAACTATGCCGCTTTCGATACGGCGTATAGCCAATGGATCGCCGAGCAGGCCAAGCTCTCAGCCTCGGCGGTGCCGTCTGCCGAGACCCCAAAACGCTGACGCCGGTGATTGCGCCGGTTTGTACCGCGCGCAATCACCGCTGTTTGTCGACTTACTGCAGAGCTGCCATGGCCTTTTCGTAGCTGGGCTCATTGGCGATTTCAGTCACCTGCTCGGTATAGATCACGCTGCCCTTGGCATCGATCACAACCACGGCGCGGGACAGCAGGCCGGCGAGCTTGCTGTCAGCGATGGTCACGCCGTAGTCGGTACCAAAAGTCGGCGAGCGGAAATCGGAAACGCCGTGGACGTTGGTGAGGCCTTCCGCGGCGCAGAAACGAGAGTGCGCGAAGGGCAAGTCCTTCGAGATGCACAGCACCACGGTGTTGTCGAGCTTGGAAGCGTCGGCATTGAAGCGTCGTACCGAGGCCGCGCAGGTCGGGGTATCAACGCTCGGGAAGATGTTCAGGACCACGCGCTTGCCAGCGAAGTCGGCGTTGCTGATCTGCGACAGGTCGGTTTTCACCAGGGAAAAAGCCGGGGCCTGGGTGCCGACTGCGGGTAGCGAGCCGACGGTGTTGACGGGAGAGCCTTTGAGCGTGATCTTCGACATGGTCATATCCTTGGTGGTGATGCTGAGTGTTTCAGTTGAGAGTCGAGTCGAGTCGAGTCGAGTTAAGAGCTGAGGGCAGACAAGACCG
>JBILBP010000040.1:0-11993 GCA_044353645.1 Planctomycetota bacterium
CATCGGCGGCTGATAAGGTAGCATTTGCCCTTAAGGTCGCCTTGTCGGCGGCGCCCCACAGTGGGACGGCGAGCTCGACCGCTTGTACCGTCAGGGTGGCATCGCCAAGGGTGCCGCTGGTCGAGCAGCCCCACGACCTGGGAATGTCGTTTTCCGGGCCATCAGGATCGAGGCAGCGCAGCACCTGATGGCCATTGACGAGCACGATCAACTGCCCGCCCCGGCGTTGGAATGAGACTTGATCGGGCGTGGTGTCGAGTCGGCATGAGCCAAGGAGAAAGCTCCCCGGCCGCGTCCGCTGGACCTGCAACACCTGCTCTTTAGGGAGCCAGTGCAATTCATAGCCCTCACCGGGATGCTTGCCCTCATGCAGGATCCATGGCCACCCCGGAGGACGGATCGAAGGGTCGAGGGTCAGGTCCATGTCCCACGAACGATAGCTGCTCGCCGATTCAAGTCTGTGATCGCTGCCGGTGCCGGGAGTTCTCGTCGCCGAGGACTCCTCATGCAGGGACAGCGTCGTGCCGGCATTGACTTTGGCTTGGCCGATCAGCCGCGAATGCGGACGCGAGCGCACCGCTACCACCGAAAACCAAATGACCAGCCCGAGCACCGCGAGGTGGAACCAGCGCAAGGGGAAACGGGTGGCTGCGTACGGCATCGACACTGCGAATGTAGAAGCAGGTGCGCCCTGGACTAGCCTCCACCTGGAGCAAGCTGGGCTTACGAGGAGCCCGCATGGCCAAGATCCCCGCTTTCTCCCTTCCCGGTTCCGATGGCAAGACCTGGTCGGCCAAGGATCTCAAGGGCACGCCCTACGTGCTCTACTTCTACCCCAAGGACAGCACCCCCGGCTGCACCACCGAAGCCTGTGGTTTTCGCGACAATCTCGCGCGTCTGGCTCTGCGTGGGGTGACCTTGCTGGGGGTCAGCCCCGACAGCCTCAAGAGCCATGCCACGTTCATCGCCAAGCAGGATCTCAATTTCCCGCTGCTCGCCGACACCGAACACGTGCTGGCGGAGAAGCTCGGCGTGTGGGTCGAGAAAAGCATGTACGGGCGGACCTACATGGGCATTGAACGCTCGACATTCCTGGTCGGGGCCGACGGCACGATCCTCCAAAGTTGGCGCAATGTGAAGGTCCCCGGTCACGTCGACGAGGTCCTTGCGGCGGTCGAAAAAAACCTGGAAAAATAACGTGCTAACGGCCTCATTTATCTTCGCCAAAGGTCTCTCAGAGGAACTTGAACGGGCCTTGTGGGCGAAGGGCATTATCTCCTGGGAGATCCTCCGCCAGTATTCCGACGAGGCGGTTGCGATCCTCGGCAATTCGCGGACCCAGAAGCTGGTCGAGCAGGTGGCCGAGGCCCAGGAGGCCCTCACCCGCAATGATGTCGCGTGGTTCAAGGCCAATTGGCCCGAGCGCGAATCGTGGCGATTGTGGAAGGGCTACACCGATCCCGAGCGCACTGCCTTCGTCGATATCGAGACCACCGGCCTGACCCCGGGCTATGATCAAATCACGGTCATTGGCCTCGCCGATGGCGCGAAGGCGACGGCCTTCGTCGCCGGCCGGCCGCAGGCTGGGGACGAGCCCATCGAGCGTTTTCGCGAAGCGATCAAGGCCTATCAGCTGATCGTGACCTACAACGGCACCAGCTTCGATCTGCCGTTCATCGAGAAGTCCTTTCGTGAGGCGAATTTCAAGTTTGCCCTGCCGCACCTCGATGTGATGCTGCCGGCACGTTCCATCGGTCTGCAAGGCGGGTTGAAAGACATGGAAAAACAGGTCGGCATCGTGCGTCCGACCGATATCAAAGATATGCGTGGCGTGGAAGCCATCCAACTCTGGGGGCAATGGAAGAATGCCGGGGATTTGGCGGCCTATCGCCGACTCACCACCTATTGCAAAGCCGATTGCACCAACCTCCGTGAATTCACCGAAATGGTCTACGCCAAACGCTGGAACACAGTCTACACTCCGTACGCCCGACAGGTTGATTTCGCAAAAATCAAAGGTCAGCAGTTGTCGCTCTTCTGAGAGCGTGTAATCACAGCTCCGCTAATGAGTTGCATGACAAGACAAGTCTACTTCGATTGACATCCAAGCCCCTGGCTGACAGAGGGATGGACAAATAGAAAAACATCGGTCAGACTGGCTTCTGAACGATGAGCGAACTGCACGAAAATGAGTTAGGTTACTTTGTTGACTCGCTGTCGCCGCATCAGCGCGTTTATCTCCAGCGGCTGATCGGCGAATTCCTGACCTCGTTCCCTGCTGAAGGCGAAGAGATCCATCCGGATTGGTTGCTATTGCACCGACAAAGCGCGCAAACGCTGTTCTCGCTCATGGAATTGATGCGCAAATTTCAGAATGACGATTCCGACAGTGACATCCGTCCGTATGCCCTGACCATGCCCGAGCCGGGTCACGCCAAGATCCTGCTCGCCAAACGTTTTCTGCATTGGCGTGGATTGTGGGATGCGAAGTCGCACGAATGGGTCAAAGAAGTCAAACTTGGGCGGCTCACCGTCGATCTGCGCTCGCTGGACGAGATCACCTCGTCGGCGATCGCGTGGTTGGTGAATCTGGCCAATCATGCGCCGCACCGTCGGATCTACGTGGTCGGGGCCTGTCCGATCATTCGCCGTTCCTTGATGGTCCTGCGCTTGCATGATGTCTTGGTGATGACCAACGAATAGATAATTGGTGAGCCAGCTTGGTGCCCACCACGCCCATGCGAGGCAGATGGGGATTGCTCGCCAAGCAGCCATGCGCTAAGTAGGATTCATGTACGAGCTGGTGTTTCTTAGTGGTCCACGCGCAGGTGAGGTGGTGCCCGTCACCCGCAACCTGCTGGCGGGTCGCAGCCCGGACTGCTCGCTCGAAGTACCGGATCCCAATGCCAGTCGCAAGCACACCCAGATTCTCTATGACGGTACCAGTATCTCAGCGGTCGACAACGGCTCGTCCAACGGGACTTTCGTCAACGATGTTCGCATCAGCGAAGCGGTCGCCCTACGCCATGGTGACGTCGTGCGCCTCGGTGAAACCAAGCTGCGCATTCAGGCCACCAGGCGTACCGGCAGCCCCAGCGCCAGCTCGATCTTCTCGATCAAGGATGTCGACGCCGATCTCTCGAACTCGATCGTCATTTCGGTCAGCGAGCTGTCACGTCGCCAGCTCTCGCCGGATCAACTATCATCGCGTCTGAGCGCGGTCATGCGCGTTGCCAAGGCCCTCGTCAACATTGATCAGCAGGAAGTTGTCTACCGCGAGATCCTCGATGCGCTCTTCGATGTCTTTCCCCAGGCCGAGCGCGGCTTCCTGATGAAGGGCTCCGAGGTCGAGAAGCTTGAGCCGAAAGCCATCAGGCATCGTCGCCGGCATGAAGATGGCGTGCTCGCGGTCTCGAAGTCGATCTGCCGCAAGGCCGTCGAATCGAAGAGCGCGTTCCTGTTCAATGACCAGAATGCCGGCGACTTCGATCAGGGCATGTCGATCGTCTCCCTGCGTATTCGCTCGGCGATCACCGTACCGCTGATGATCGAGGACGCGGTCCTCGGCCTGATGCAGATCGACACCGACGATCCGGCCTGCGCCTTCACCGCCGAGGATCTGGAGCTGGCCGTCACGGTCAGCCAGATCGCCGCTACCGCTTTGATGAATGCCGACCGCCTCGAATCCCTGACCCGCGAAACCGCGACGCGCAATAACCTCATGCGCTTCTTGCCGGGCCCGTTGGCCGAGCAGGTGCTCAGCGGCAACCTCGATATCGCGCTTGGTGGGCGGACTTACCACGGGACCATTCTTTTTTCGGACATCATCGGTTTTACCCGGCTTTCGGAATCGATGCCGCCAACCGAGATCGTGTCGATGATGAATGAATACTTCGCGCGTATGGTGCCGTGCATCGAGCGCGAAGGCGGCTCGGTCGATAAATTCATCGGCGACGCGATCATGGCTTTCTGGGGCATCCCCTTCGACAAGGGCGAGGCCGCCTCATCGGCGGTGCAGGCGGCCCTGCACATGCAGAACGCTTTGCTCGGCTTCAATTCCCTGCAGGCCAACAACGGTTTGCCGATCCTGCAGACCGGCATCGGGATCAATTCCGGAATGACCGTGGCCGGCAACATCGGCGTCGCCCAGCGCAGCGAGTACACCTTGCTTGGCGACGCCGTGAACACCGCTTCGCGGATCGAGCATGCTGCCGGCAAAGGCCAGGTGCTGATCAGCGGCGCGACCCTGGGAGAATTGAAGGGCCGCGGACACGGCATCGCCATGCCGCCGCTGAAAGCCAAGAACAAGGCCGAGCCCATGCAGGTGTTCAGCTTACGCGGACTGGTCATCGGCGACGAGATCGTGCTGCATCTGCCGGTCATGGCCGGGGAACATGCGGCCTATCTCCTGCGGCGCCTGTCCGACAAGAGCTTCATTGTGCTCCATCCCAAGGAATGCGACATCTGCGCCGAGGTTGTACGCACAGCGATTCCTGAATGGCTCGATATCCCGCTCGGTAAGCCAACCATGATCAGCGTCTTGTCGACGCAGGCTTCCGATGGGACCCTGACCCGCAGCCAGATCGAGTTCGCCGACCCGACCTTGCAGGGACTCCTAAACGGGATCGATGTTGCCTGTCTCGTAGGTTGGGAACAACTGATTCGTTGATTGCGCTTTGGCGCCAGCTCTTGCTTGGGCGGCAATTCCCGCTTGGGCGGCAATTCCCGCTTGGGCGGCAATTCCCGCTTTGGCGCCAGGGGAACCGCTTCATCGTAGGTCCATGCCTAGTTTGCTTGATCTGGTCGGCAACACGCCGCTGCTTGATGTCTCATCGCTGGTCGGCAAGCCGGGAGTGCAGATTCTCGCCAAATGCGAAGGTAATAATCCTGCCAGTTCGGTGAAGGATCGCGCCGCTCGTGGGATGATCCTCGGCGCGCTCGAACGCGGTACCGTGAAGCCTGGCATGCGCCTCATCGAAGCCACCAGCGGCAATACCGGCATCGCCCTGGCGATGATCGCGCGCGCGGTCGGCCTCGAGATGCACCTGGTCATGCCCGACACCCTGACGGTCGAGCGCACGCAGACGATGCAGGCTTTCGGTGCCACCGTGCACCTCATCGACGGCAACATGGAAGTCGCCCGCGACTGGGCGGCGGCGCGGGTCGCAGAAACCGCCGGCCAGACGGATGCCTTCATAATGCTCAACCAGTTCGGCAACCTCGACAATCCCCAGGCCCACTACCTTTCCACCGGCCCTGAAGTGTGGCGCGACACCCACGGCACGGTTACCCATTTTGTCTCGGCGATGGGCACCACGGGCACGATCATGGGCACCAGCCGCTATCTCAAGGAACGCTCGTCGGCGATCTCCATCGTCGGCTGCCAGCCGACCGTCGGTAGCCAGATCCCCGGCATCCGCCGTTGGACGCCGGAATACCTACCGACGATCTTCGAGCCCCAGCGCGTCGATCGCATCATGGACATATCCCAGGGCGATGCCGAGCAGACCGCCCGGCGCTTGGCCACCGAGATCGGTCTGTTCGCCGGACCAAGTTCGGGCGGCGCCTGCTGGGCCGCCTGCGAGCTGGCCAAGGAGCTTGCGCAGGGGGTCATCGTGTTCATCGCCTGCGATCGCGGCGACCGTTATCTGTCCTCCGATCTCTTCCGCCCCCAGGCGCTGCGTCGATCATGAGCGTCACTCGTTGCGTCTGCTACCAGGGCACCTTCGCCGAACTGAAACGGCTCTGCGAAGCGCACGGCTGGACCACCGTCGGCGAGATCAGTTTCGAGACCAGATGCGGGCTAGGCTGCGGTGCCTGCCGTCCATATCTGACAGCAATGCTCGATACCGGCGCGACCTCCTTCGCCGTTGCTGAAGCCGGTCAGAAACCACAACCAACCACACCCGAACCCTGGGAGGTCTCCTGTTGACGAGGCACAGGTCGGGCCTAATGTCTCGCCCCTCACGACAAGCCGCATTCCTCGGTAGCTCAGCGGTAGAGCAGTTGACTGTTAATCAATTGGTCGGAGGTTCGAATCCTCCCCGGGGAGCCATAAAAGCAGGCCATCCGATCACATCGGATGGCCTGCTTTTTTGAGATGATCTCATAGTCCATTCTCGCGCCCCTCCCGATGCTTGAGGGCATCGAGAGGGCCCTGTCGCCAGCTCGAGCCGAGCCGACGACCTGCCGGTACGGTCACATCTTCAGACCGATTTCAAAGGCGATCATACCCCGCTCTGCTCGACCTTGTTGCTCTCGAGCGTGCCACTGGCGCCGACGTAACCGATGCGGGCCCCGAACTTCGCCCCCCCCTTGGTCACCTCGGGGCAGTAGTAGGCACCGAGGGTCACGCCGTAGAGCGTGATCGTGCCGTTGTAGTTCGTCGAGGACGACTCGATCACGTCACCGAAGCGGTTGTAGATCGACCCGCTTGCCACGTTCTTCGCCGAAGCAATGCCGATGTAGGGAAGCATTTCGCCATGGAATCTGTTACTGCCGCCGAACCCCAGGCCCGCGCACATCTTTCTTTGCCCGCGGCTCGATCCGCGACCAGTATTCCGACCTGTGCAAGCGGCTCCTCTGCGATGCCGACGATCGTCAGGTAGGTTGTATGGCGTGATTCTGGGCGCCTGCTTCGGCTGCGAGAGCCTGTACCATCGGGCTCCGAACGCCTCCAAGACCTGCGCCGTGTACCTCGTGCGGTGCTTGCAGGCGAGCGCTTTCAAGCCCCTCGACTGCGAGTAGCAGACGGCGCATATGGGGTGCTTCGGAGCCCGCGAAATCAGCGACGAGGCCTACGCGGAACTGCTCGCCAGCGGCCACGCCGAGGTGCGCTTCTGAGCGGGAAGTGCACGCTGAGAAAGAACTTCCTCTGCGTCGGATAGTACTCTCTGCATGAGTGAAAAAAGTCTCTATACTTTCGTAAGCTCAACCGTTGACCATCAGCGCGCTGCCTCATCACCCCACTGACGTGTCGGGTGGGGTGCCCTCATCGGCAGCGCGGCGCTCGCACTCATACACCAAGGCCAACACCATGCTGCTCGCAAATTCTACTCTGATCGCCACCTGCTTCGCACTTCTCGGCGCATGCCTGCCCCAGGTCGAGCTGCCGGGGTCAGAGATTCCCGCCACACACACTCCAAGCAGTGCGTCCGAGCAGGCAGAACTCGCCGAAGGCAACAATCAGTTCGCCTGCGATCTGCTCGCCAGGCTGGGCGCCAGGACGCCGGGGAATCTGTTTCTCTCGCCGTTCAGCATCCGTACCGCCCTCGCCATGACCTACGCCGGAGCCGGCGGCGCGACGGCGGCCGAGATGAAGCGGGTCCTGCATTTCACGCTCGCCGACGATCGGCTGCATCCGGGGATGGCTGACGCCATCGCCCGTCTGAATGCCGGCGGCGCGGGACGTCCGCAACTGGTGGTGGCGAACTCGTTATGGGGTGAGCGCAGCTATGACGTGCTGCCGTCCTTCCTGCGTCTCAACGAGAAGATCTATGGCTCCGGAATAGAGCGCGTCGACTTCAAGACCGCGAGCGAGGCGGCCCGCCAGCAGATCAACGGCTGGGTCGCGGAGCGGACCCGGCAGAAGATCGTCGACCTCATCCCGCCCGCCGGCGTCGACGCCAGCACGTCCTTGGTCCTGGTGAATGCCGTCTATTTCAAGGGTTCCTGGAAGCAACCCTTCGATCCGTCCGCGACCACGGCGGCAGACTGGGCGGGGAGCAGGAAGCAGGTCCGGATGATGAAGCGCATGGCCCGATACGGTTACGCCGAACAGCGCCTGAGCGGGACTGCGGGTCCTGATACCGAATCCGACGCAGGTCGGGTCCAGATCCTCGAATTGCCCTACGCCGGCGATACGCTGTCGATGCTCGTCCTGTTGCCCCCGCCCGGTACCGCGCTTGCCGATGTGGTCCGCGATCTGACGGCGGCGAAGCTGGCCACCGCCGTCACCGCCTTGCAGACGCAAACAGTGGCTGTCAGCCTGCCGCGCTTCTCGCTGACCTGGGGTACTACCGACCTGGGTTCGCACGGAACGGCGGTGCTGCCGGACCTGGGCATGAAGCAGGCTTTCATCCCTGGCCAGGCCGACTTCTCCGGCATCGATGGACGCACCGTCGGGCGTCACCTTCACGTCGGTGGGGTCTTCCATAAAGCCTTCGTCGAGGTCCAGGAGGAGGGTACCGAGGCCGCCGCCGCGACGGCGGGGAGAATGGTGGGTGGGTCTAGCGCGACTCCATCACCCCCCGTGTCCTTCCGCGCCGATCGGCCCTTCCTGTTCGTCATCCGCGAGCGCGCCAGCGGGATGATCCTCTTCGCCGGGCGGCTGGAGTCGCCCTGATCGCCGACGCCGTCGGGAGTGGGCGCAGGTATCAGCGTCGACCTACTGATTGATCATGGCATTGGCGATATGCGTCATGCGCTCGAGGAACCTCTCGCGTCGGGGGAGCGGCATGGCCGAGCCGGCGACGGCGGCGCGCATGCACGAGAGCCAGACCTCGGCCTCGGCGCCGCCGATGGCGAACGGGAGGTGGCGGGCGCGCATCCGCGGGTGACCGCGCCACGGCGTATAGTCGTCGCGGCCGCCCCAGAACAGGCGCTGGAAAGCTGCCTGTTTCTTGAGCGTCTCAGCAAGGTCGGGCGGAAACAGAGGGGCGATCGGACTGGCCGCGATGCGCGCGTAGAAGTCGTCTATCAGCGGGGCGAATACCGCGTCGCCGCCGAGTTCGTCGTAAGGTGTTGGGCTCATGACCACCGGGATAGTTACCGGGCCGTCGGGGCAATCAGTGACCGTTTCCCGATGTGCGAACGCTATCTTGCAGGTCAGCGGCTGATGACGTATACTCTGGTTGGGTGGGAGGCCGATCATGCAAGAAGTTACTGTCTCGCGCTCATCTCATAGTTCACGTTCACGCATTCCGACGCAAGGTATGGTTATCGATCCGCACCAGGCGCCCGTGCCGTTGGATCTGCACGGACTGGCCTCGATACCGGCGCTCTGCGAAGCGGCTTTCGCCGCCTATCGCAGCGGTCGTTGCCTGGCTTCGCGCGATAGCGGCCATTGGCGTTGGCTGGCGACCGAGGACGTGCAGTGCGAGATCCGCCGATTGAGCCTGGGATTACTGCGCAGTGGCGTCACCCCCGGAGCGCGCGTGGCCCTCATCGGCGATCCGTCCCCGCATTGGCTGATCGCCGATGTCGCGATCATGGCCATTGGTGCGGTGACCGTGCCGCTTTTTCCAACCATGTCGACGGAGCACCTGCAGCATGCCGTCAGCCATACCGGCACGCGGGCGGTGATCGTGCTCGGAGCCAGCGCTTGGCAGCGGATCATCGCCGACCTCGGACGATTCCGTCTGGTCATCGTCCGTGGCGCCGGCACCACCGGCGGCCGGGTGATGGGCTGGCATGAGGTGCAGACCCTCGGCGACGAGGTTTCCAGCGAAGATCCCGGCTTGTACGCGCGCTCGCTGGCCCAGCTGCGCCCCGAGGACGTGGCCACCATCATCCATACCAGCGGCTCCACCGGGCTGCCCAAGGGCGTCGAGCTCACCCATCGCAATCTCACCATGCAGATCCGCGGGGCGGCGGCGGTCTTCCCGCTGCACGCCGGACGCGATCGCGCGCTGTCGTGCCTGCCCCTGGCGCATGTTTTCGAACGCGTGGTGGTCTACACCTATCTGGTGCAGGGGGCACCGGTGTTCTTCGCCGATGACGTCAAGCAGGTCGGGGCCCTGCTGCGCGAGGTCAAGCCGGCGGTCATTGCCGCCGTGCCGCGTCTGATCGAAAAGCTGCACGTGCGCATCCGCAGTCAGGTCGCGGAATCAGTGGCCATCAAACGCCAGCTCGGCTACTGGGCGCTGGATCTGGCCAATCGCAGCGAGCTTCCTGAAGCGGGCGCCAAGCCCCTCGCGCTGCGCATCGCCGATCGCCTGATCTACAGCAAATTGCGTCAGGCGCTCGGTGGCGAGCTCAAATACTTCATCGTCGGCGGCGCGGCGCTGTCGGCTGATCTGCAGCGCTTCCTGGCCGCTGTCGGGATTCCCTGCTACACCGGCTACGGCATGACCGAGGCCTCGCCGGTGATCAGCGTCAACCGTCCCGGATACAACCGCATCGGCACCGTCGGCCAGGCTTTTCCGGGCGTGCGCATGCGCATCTCCGCCGAGCACGAGATCCAGGTCCAGGGCGACAATCTCATGCGCGGCTACCATGGCGAGGTGATCGCCTCGGCCCAGGTCTTCACTGCCGATGGCTGGTTGCGCACCGGCGATTGCGGACGCATCGATGCCGATGGCTATCTCACCATCACCGGTCGCGCCAAGGAACTGTTCAAGACCTCCAACGGCAAATACGTGGCGCCCGTTCCCATCGAGCAGGCGGTAGTCGCCGCCAGTCAGGAAGTCGGCGGTCCGATCGACCAGGTCATGGTCATCGCCGAAGGCCAGCCCTGTGTGGGGGCGCTGCTCTTCGCCGATGGCGAGGCGGTGCGCCGACGCCGGCAGATGCTCGGCTTCAACAGCTTGAGTGATGCGGAATTCCTCGCCCGGCCCGAGGTCATCGTCACCTTGCAGAACGAGATGGCCCATGCCATCGAGCAGGTCAATGCCGGCCTCGATCACTGGCAGCAGGTGCGTTGCTGGCGCTTCGTGGCCGAGCCGCCGACCATCGATCGCGATGAATTGACGCCCACCTTGAAGTTGCGCCGACATGTGCTGACGCAGCGCTATCATGGTCTGATCACAGATATGTATGCTCAGCGGTCGCCGGCCGCAGGAGGGGATCATGGCTGATCTATCAACGCAGCGCCTGGCGATCATCGATGGCTTGCGCACGCCGTTCGTCAAGGCCGGCGGACAGGCGGCAGGTCTCAGTGCCGATGATCTGGGGGCGCTGGTGGCCCGTGAATTGATGGCGCGCTCGACGATCGCCGCCAAGGACCTCGACGAGGTCATCGTCGGCAATGTCGCCCAGCCGGCCGACGCCGCCAACATCGCGCGTATCATCGCCCTCAAGGCCGGTCTGCCACAGGACCTCATCGCCAGCACCGTGCATCGCAACTGCGCCAGTGGCATGGAGGCGATCTCGGGCGCGGGCATGCGCATCCGTTCCGGCGAGGGGCGGATCCTGTTGTGCATTGGCACCGAATCGATGTCGAACATCCCGCTGCTGTTCAATCGCCAGATGACGGCGCTGTTCACGCGTCTAATGAAGGCCAAGACTCTCGGCGAGAAGCTCAGTGCGTGGATGTCCTTCCGGCCTTCGTTCCTCAATCCGATCATCGGCGTGCAGGTCGGCCTCACCGATCCGGTAGCGGGGGTCAACATGGGCCAGACCGCCGAGATCCTCGCCCGTGAATTCCACATCACCCGCGAGGCCCAGGACGCCTATGCCCTGGAAAGCCACCGCAAGACCATCGCCGCCGCCGCGCGCCTGCAGGAGGAGCTCATGGCCCTGCCGCTGCCGCCGAAGTACACGGCGATGCTCACCGCCGACGATGGGCCGCGTGCGAACCTCGAGCTCGCCGGTCTGACCAAGCTCAAACCCTATTTCGACAAGGTCGCCGGCACCGTCACCGTCGGCAATGCCTGTCCGATCACCGATGGCGCGGCGGCGGTGATGGTCATGGGCGAGACGCAGGCCCGTGAGCTGGGACTCAAGCCGCTGGGCTATGTCCGCGATTGGGCCTACGCTGCCCTCGATGGCAAACGCATGGGTCTGGGGCCGGTCTATGCCACCGCCAAGCTCCTGACCAAGACCGGCCTGGACCTGAAGGCCTTCGATACCGTCGAGCTCAACGAGGCCTTCGCCGCCCAGGTGCTGGCCTGCACCACGGCCTTCGCCTCGCAGGAGTTTGCACGCACGTATCTTGGTCGCGACCACGCCCTGGGCGAGATCGATCCGGCGCGCCTCAACGTCAATGGCGGGGCCATCGCGCTCGGCCATCCGGTAGGCGCCACTGGGGCGCGCCTGGTGCTCACCGGCTTGAA
>JBILBP010000041.1:0-11992 GCA_044353645.1 Planctomycetota bacterium
TTAGATCGCGTACTCGGGCTGCTTGCCGGCCCCATAGCGGGCGAAACGAGCGTAGCCGAGATAGAGGATGGTGCCAAGCGTGATCGCCAGGCGTTGGCGTTCGGCATGGAGGATGACGACTTCAACTACTTGGCGATCGTCGGTGCGTTGGATCTCCAGACGCACCTGCGGGCCGGCGGCATTGATCATGATCACCGTCCCGGCGATCGCGTGGGTGGCGCTGGGCTGGGCTTCGAGGCTGATGTCATGGGGCCGCACATAGGTCGCCAAGTCGCTCTCCTTGAGGACATTCACGCTGCCCAGGAAGCTATGCACGAAGGGCGTGGCCGGGGCATGGTAGACTTCTTCGGGAGTGCCGACCTGTTCGATGCGGCCTTGGTTGAAGACCACCACGCGATCGGCGACTTCGAGGGCTTCCTCTTGATCGTGGGTGACGAAGACGCTGGTGAGATGGACCTCATCGTGCAGGCGACGCAGCCAGCGGCGGAGCTCCTTGCGGACCTGGGCATCGAGGGCACCGAACGGTTCATCGAGGAGCAGGACCTTGGGCTCCACCGCCAAGGCCCGCGCCAGGGCCACGCGCTGGCGTTGACCGCCGGAGAGCTCATGCGGAAAGCGGTCGGCGCACCAATCGAGCTGGATCAGCTGCAGCAGCTTGGTCACGCGTTTGGTGATTTCGGCGTTATGCGGACGAGTCTCGCGTGGGCGCACGCGTAGGCCGAAAGCGATGTTCTCGAACACGCTCATGTGCCTGAACAGCGCGTAGTGCTGGAAGACGAAGCCGACCCCGCGCTGCGATGGGCTGGTGCCGGTGGCGTCCTGGCCGCTGAAGAGAATGGTCCCGGCATCGGCGCGTTCGAGGCCGGCGATGCAGCGCAGCAGCGTGGTCTTGCCCGAACCCGAGGGCCCAAGCAATGCTGTCAGCTGCCCGGTGGGCAGTTCGAGGCCGATGTCATCGAGCGCGGTGAAGGTGCCGAAGCGTTTGGTCAGATTGGAAATGCGAATGCTCATGATCAGGATCCTTGCGCCTCGCCGGCATGTTTGAGACGCTCCTGCTGCATGCGCCATTCGATGAAGCGCTTGATCAGCAGGGTCATGAGGGCGAGCAATGAGAGCAACGTGGCACAGGCGAACGAGGCCACGAACTGGTATTCGTTGTAGAGGATTTCGATGTGAAGCGGCAGGGTATTGGTCTGGTTGCGGATATGGCCAGAGACTACCGAGACCGCGCCGAATTCGCCCATTGCGCGCGCGCTGCAGAGGATCATGCCATAGAGCAGACCCCACTTGATGCTCGGCAGGGTCACCCGCCAGAACATCACCCAGCCGCTGGCGCCGAGGACGCGCGCGGCTTCCTCTTCTTCGCTGCCCTGCGCCTGCATCACCGGGATCAGCTCGCGGGCGACAAAGGGGAAGGTGATGAACAGCGTCGCCAAGACGATGCCGGGGAGGGCGAAGATGATGCGGATGTCGTGATCGAGCAGCCACTCGCCGCACAGGCCCTGGGCCCCGAACAGCAGTACGAAGATCAGCCCGGCGATCACCGGCGAGACCGCGAACGGGAGATCGATGAGGGTCAGCAGGAAGCTCTTGCCCCAGAAGCGGAACTTGGTGATCGCCCAGGCCGCGCACAGGCCGAAAAGCCCATTGAGCACCAGACAGATGGAGGTGGTGATCAAGGTCAGTTCGATGGCATGCAACGCCGCCCGATCATGGAACGATGCGAAGTAGACCCCGAAGCCCTTGCGCAACGCTTCATAAAAGACCGCGATCAATGGCAGCAGCAGGAACAGAATCAGGAAGGCGCAGGCGATGCCCATGAGCAGCCAGCGGACCCAGGCGGGTTCGGTGAGATGCTCGGGACTGCGTTCTCCGCCACTACGGCGGACGGTGGGAATGGCTCCGGCCATGGCGTCCTCAAAGCGCAGTTCTGCGGGTGATCCACCGCTGTAGCAGGTTGATGATCAGGAGCAGGACGAAGGACGCCGCGAGCATCACCGTGGCGATGGCGGTGGCTTCGGCATACTGGTATTGTTCGAGCTTGGTGATGATCATCAGCGGGGTGATCTCGGTCTTCATCGGCAGGTTGCCGGAGATGAAGACCACCGAGCCGTACTCGCCGACGCCGCGGGCGAAGGCCAGGGCGAAGCCGGTGAGGATCGCCGGCCACAGTTCGGGAATGATGATCCGGCGGATGGTCTGCCAGCGGCTCGCCCCGAGGCTGGCGGCGGCTTCTTCGACATCCCGCCCGAGTTCCTCGAGCACCGGCTGGATGGTGCGCACGACGAAGGGCATGCCGATGAAGATCAGCGCCACGGTCACGCCCAACGGCGCGTAGGCGACCTTGATGCCGAGCGGCTCGAGCCACTGTCCGAGCCAGCCGTTGGGCGCGTACAAGGCCGTCAAAGCGATGCCGGCGACGGCGGTGGGCAGGGCGAAGGGCAGATCGACAAGGGCATCGACGAGGGCGCGCCCGGGAAAGCGGTAGCGCACCAGGACCCAGGCGACGATGACCCCGAAGACGACGTTGATGAGTGCGGCGAGGAAGGCCGCGCCGAAGCTCAGGCGATACGATGCCACCACGCGTTCATCGCTGATCGTGGCCCAGAAATGTTCCCAGGTCAGGCCGCTGGCTTTCAATACTAAAACCCCGAGTGGCAACAGCACCAGCAGGCTGAGGTACGAGATGGTGATTCCAAGCGTCAGGCCGAAGCCGGGTATGATACTGTTCTGAACGAGTCTGGGCACGGGCAGGATCCGATTGGCGGGGAGGCAGAATGGCGTGCGCTCACGGGGAGGGAACCCCCATCTCGGCGCGGAATTCACGCGCCAAGATGACGATTACGGCCGCGTCATCGCCGCCTTTTCCACGTTCGCGCGCGACCACGAGCTGGGTTGATAGACATCGTTATTAAGCCAATCCGCGATCAGCAGGTAGGCCTGGGTGGATGCTCGGCAGCGGACTGGGAACGATCGCTCCCGAGGAGCAGCACCCGCAGGGGCGGTGTTCCGCTGGCGGACCCGCACCGAGGTCCGCGCGCTGATGCCGACAGGCTGCAGGTCCGCCGGCGCGGGATGATCGAGGATCGGTGGCATGATCCCTCCTTCCGTGGCCCGGGTTATTTGCCGGCGTTGGCTTTGACGAGCTGATCGAAGATCCCGCCGTCAGCGAAGTGCGCGCTGTGCGCCTTGCCCCAGCCGCCGAACTCCTGATCGATGGTCACCAGGTTCAGTTTGGGAAAGCGCTCGCTGTAGCGAGCGGCGACCGCTTCCAGGCGCGGACGATAGAAGTTCTTCGCCGCCAGTTCCTGGCCCTTTTCACTGTAGAGGAACTTCAGGTAGGCCTCGGCGACCACCGTCGTGCCCTTGCGCTTGGCATTGCGATCGATGAGCGCCACCGACGGCTCGGCGAGGATGCTCAGCGACGGCACCACGATCTCGTACTTGTCCTTGCCGGCTTCATTCACCGCCAGGAAGGCCTCGTTCTCCCAGGCCAGCAGGACATCGCCGATGCCGCGCTGCACGAAGGTGGTGGTCGAGCCGCGGGCCCCGGAATCGAGCACCGGCACGTTTTTCAACAGCTTGCCGACGAAGGTCTTGGCGGTCTCGTCGTTGCCGTCTTCCTGTTTGCGCGCCCAGGCCCAGGCGGCGAGGTAATTCCAGCGCGCGCCACCGGAAGTCTTGGGATTGGGGGTGATCACCGCCACGCCGGGGGCGGTGAGATCGCCCCAGTCCTTGATGTGCTTGGGATTGCCGGCGCGCACCAGGAAGACGATGGTGCTGGTGTAGGGGGCGCTGTTGTCCGGCAGCCGGCCGATCCAGTCCTTGGGCAGGAGCTTGGCCTTTTCGGCAATGGCATCGACGTCGCCAGCGAGGGCGAGGGTCACGACATCGGCCTGCAGGCCGTCGATCACTGAGCGCGCCTGCTTGCCCGATCCGCCGTGCGACTGATCGATGTTGACGGTATCGCCGGTCTTGGCCTTCCATTCCTCGGCGAAGGCCTTGTTGATGTCGGTGTAGAGTTCACGGGTGGGATCGTAGCTGACATTCAGCAGGGTGATGTCAGCGGCGTTCACGGCCGAGAATGAGGAGGCCAGCGCCAGGGTGGCGGCGAGCAGCTTGGTGAATTTCATGGAGAGATCCTGAGTGGAATGATGAGGTTTGGTTGAAGGTCGTCAGATCAGAAGACCAGCTGATGCTGGACGGTGATCGCGCTGGCATGGGCGGGGCCGGATTCGGCGGTCCACCGGCTGTAGGCGATCTGGGTCTTGTTGGCGTGGCCATTCCAGTAGAGGTTGAGACCGAGATCGACCTGGTTGCCCGAGCCGAGATTGGTCGCCCCTGAGCCCACCGCCGTATGCGTGAGGTTGGTCTGGTTGAGCAGACTCGTGGGCGTGATGCCGTTGTTGTCACGGGAAGCGTTCGAGCCCCAATTGCTGTTCTCATCGACATCCCGGCCCCAGTTAAAGGCGCTGAAGCGCACTGCGGGTTCGATGACCAGCCAGGCGGTAGTGGGGATGGCGTAACCGAGTTGGGCATCCCAGTGGCGACCGCTCAGCCCATCGATGTCATCAGCGCCGAGATTGCCGAGGGTTGCGGTGCGCTCGAGCTTGGAGAAGCGGTATTCGGTGAGGAACGTGAAGCTATCGAAGTGCACCAGGAGGTCCGGTCCGAACACCGACAGCGTGCGTTCCTCATTGGCCACGGCGTAGGTCTTCCCGGAATTCTGCCAATCGAATCCGAGCAGGATTTCGGTGCCATAGGCGCCGACATAACTTTCCTGTTTCTTCTTCGGCAGGTAATCGGCGCCGGGGGCCACTTCGATGCGGAAGGACGTCGCGGGGGTCGACTTTTCGTCATAATTGCCCCGATTGGCGCCGGCATTGGCGGTGCGCGTCAGGTTGGGATTGTCCTGGATATCGAAGCCCGCGCGCAGGAACGGGGCGCGGAATTGATAGCTCAGGCCGATTTCGCGCTGGGCGCTGGTGAGGGTCGCTACCGCCCGATCACCGGGGAACAGCAGGGTGGTGGTCGAGATCGACGAATCATTGTTGTAGATCTTGTCGAGGCCGAACTTGATGTCGTGTTCGTAGCTGCCGACCTTGAACGTCTTGCCGACGAACGCTTGATAAAGCGTGGAGCTGACGCCGCTGGTGCTGGTGGTGCCGCTGGTGCCGATATTATCCGCGCGCAGGGTGATATTGGCGTACCAGTCATTGGCATTGCGGCCATCGACGGTCAGGCGTGTCCGGCGCAGGGACAGGCGCGCCTCTTCCGATTCCGTGCCGGCGGTGTTGTTTGCAGCGTAGAAATCCTGTCCAGCGCCGGTGTTGTCGTGGGCGCGGGCGCCCAGGCTGGCACGGCCCTGCAACGAACCGCGAACCTTGATCACGATGTCGCTGTCCTTGACGGCGGCCTTGACTTTGGCGGCAGCGGCTTCGGCGTCATCTTTGCTGAGTTCGGCATTGCGGGCGACAATCTTGATCTGCTGCTCGAGTTCGGAGATGCGCTGTTGCAATTCAACCGTCGTCGGTGGATCGGCGGCGATGATCTGGCTGGCGATCAACAGCAGGGTGGAGGAAGTGATGAGGCGTGACGAGAGGGTCATGTGAAAACCGGGACTGCGCCGTGGTCTGTCCGGTATGCGCAGTCGAACTGAAGAAAGTAATGCCGCCAGATGACTGGAAGGATGTGGGTAAGGATCAGGGGGGAATCGCGCTCAGCGCGCCTTCACGTCGTCGAAACGGCGCCGTTCGCGGCGCTCGATCTGCACAATACGGGTCTCGTGCACATGCACTTCGATGGCCCCGAAGCGCAGGCCACGCAAGAGTTGAATCAGCTCCTTTTCCGGAGTCGTGAGGGTGAAGTCAGGGAGATTCTGGGCGATGGACATGGGCGCACCGGACGTGTGGAGGGGTAGGTCATCGCGGTCTCACCGGAGCGAACCGGGAGAAGCGTGAGGCCGTTATTGAGGAAGGGGGAATGGGTCGTCGCGACTTTTGCGAAGGTCGCGACCGCGATCAGCGGTTGCTCAGACAGCGACGCATTCGGGGCATTCGCCGGTGGGGCGCGCCAAGCTTCGGCAAACTCATGATCAACGGACTTGTGTACAGCATATGCCCTCCGGAAGTCGGAAGTTCGGGGACGGCCCGAGGGCAGGCGAAAGCCTAGCCCACGTTTTAGCCTGGTATTTATCGCGCGCCCCCGGCAAGTAGTGGCCTAAATCCGGCGCGGTAGCTCAACGCTACGGTGATCAACTTATAGTCCGAAACACAACGTCAAGAAGATATTCCCATCAATCACATCGGAGTATGTATTCAGGCCTTTTCATGGCGCATATGCCAGCTTGCCGCGAGGCCGCCGAGGAAGCCGCCGAGGTGCATTTGCCACGAGATATGCTGACTTGCGGCCTGCGGCAGCATGCCCACCAAGGCCCCGCCATAGAGGAAGAAAACCCCCAGCGCAATCAGCAGCGGCAGGCAGCCGCGGCGCACGATGCCATTGGCGATGAGGAAGCCCACCAGGCCGAAGATGATGCCGCTGACGCCGACATGAACGATGGGGTTGCCGGCAGCATCCATCGCTGGAGCAATCAACCACGTCAGGCCTGCGGAAATCAGCGCCGCATAGGTAATGGCGACATAGGTCAGGCGCGCACTGTAACGCAGGCTGAGCAGGCCCAGCATCGCTAAAGCCAAGCTATTGGCGATGAGGTGCCCCCAGCCGGCATGCAGCAGGGGAGCGCCGACGGTACCGATTGCCGCCCACAGCACTTGTGGGCCCAGCGGGGCGGCATGATTCCACGGATGCAGTCCGAAGAGGTAATCGAGGGCTCCATCCTGACCGAGGTGCGCTCCGGGGACCAGCATCGGGGTCAGCAGGTGATCGACGAGCTCGATGCCCCAAAGCACCACGAGCCAGCTGATGACCTGTGAAAGGGCACCTGCTGGCTCGTTGCGCGGCATGGGCTGAATAGCCGTTATGCGTGTTTAATCAGCGGACCTTTTCTTGTTGCCGCCGGTTTTCTCGGCAGGCGCATCGGCGCCGGCATTGCCACGGCTGGGCATGACCACGATTTCGACGCGGCGATTCTTGGCGCGACCGGCCTCGGTACCGTTCGAAGCAACCGTGTGGTTATCGGCGTAGCCGGCGAAGGCCAGGCGCTTGGCCGAGACGCCACGTTCGATCAGGTAGTGCAGTACGGCGCGTGAACGACCGCCGGCGAGATCCCAGTTGTCATCCCAGTCGTTCTTCGAACGGGTGATGGCCTGGTTGTCGGTAAAGCCGTCGACGCGCACATCGTCGCCGGTGTACTTCTCGTTGAGCAGGGTGGCGACGCGCGCCAGGGTGGCCTTGGCCTGCGACGAGAGCTCGGTCTTGCCGGGCTTGAAGAGGATGGCGTTGTCGACCGTGATCACCGTCTCGTCGAGATGGTCGCGCCGGCTGGCCTTGGCATTCGCGCCGAGAGCCGCGTTGTCGACTTCGTCGCTGGAATGACCAGCGGCGGTGCCCTTGTTGATTTCGTTGTGGGCCTTGCCCGATTCGCAATCGGCGAGCAGCTTTTCGAGCTCGGAGATGCGCATCGATGCCTCTTTGGCCTCGACCTCAGCGTATTGCTGATTGCGGTTGGGACCGCAGCCGACGATGGAGAGAGTGGCGGCGGCAGCAACGCAGGCCGCAAGGAGGCGAGACGTAGTCATAAGTTTGGTGATCTAACAGGGTAGAAAGGTGTAAGCAAGGGTGTGGCCGGCAGCAGCCAGAGATCGGGCCGTCGACGCACACGCCCGAATTTGATATTAGAGGGCCTTGAGGCGTTCGACGGCGGCGTCGCCCATCTCGCGCGTGCTCAGGATGCGGCAGCCCGGCTGCTTGATGTCGCCGGTGCGTAGGCCGTCCTTGAGGACGTTGCGGATGGTACGCTCGATCAGCTGGGCCTCGGTTTCGAGCTTCAGACCATAGCGCAGGAGCAGCGCCAGGGTGCCGATCATGGCCAGCGGATTGGCCTTCTGCTGGCCGGCGATATCCGGCGCACTGCCGTGGATCGGTTCGAAAAAGCCCACCGGACCGCCGACCGAGGCCGAGGCCAGCATGCCGATCGAGCCGGTCAGCTGGCTCGCCTCGTCGGAGAGGATGTCGCCAAAAATGTTGCCGGTGACGATGACGTCGAACTGCTTCGGATCACGCACCAGCTGCATGGCGGCGTTGTCGACGTACATGTGGCTGAGGGCGACGTCGGGGAATTCCTTGCCGACGCGGATCGCGACTTCGCGCCAGACCTGCGAGGATTCCAGGACATTGGCCTTGTCCACCGAGCAGAGTTTGCGGCGCCGGCCCTGGGCGATGCCGAAGGCCATGCGCACGATGCGCTCGATTTCGAACTCGTGGTAGACTTCGGTGTTGAAGCCCTTGCGCATCGGGCCGCTGCCCTCGATGCCGCGCGGCTGGCCGAAATAGATGCCGCCGGTGAGCTCGCGCAGAACCATGATATCGGTGCCCTTGAGCACTTCCGGCTTCAGCGAGGAAGCGTCGAGCAGTTCGTCATAGACCACCGCCGGCCGCAGATTGGCCCAGGCATCGAGCTCTTTGCGCAACTTCAGCAGGCCGGCCTCGGGCTTGAGGTGGTGCGGCATGTTTTCCCACTTGGGCCCGCCGATCGCACCGAAGAGCAACGCATGGCTGTCCTTGACGCCCTTGATGGTGTCGTCGGGCAGCGGCACGCCGGTGGCATCGATGGCTGCGCCACCTGCGAGGTAGTGCTTGGTGGCGAAGGTGTGGCCGCATTTGGCGCCGAGAGTCGCGAGGACTTTCAAGCCCTCGACGCTGACTTCCGGCCCGATGCCGTCGCCGTTGATGACCGAGAGGTTGAAGTTCGCCATGTGCGCCCCGTACTGGTGTTGCCGAATCGGGGGGCAAAGCTAGATCTCCCGGGAGGCGAGTCCAGGGGCCTTGCGGGAGCGGGTTGACCTGCGGAGAGGAGATTGTCCATGCAGTTGTACATGCGCGTCGTCATCGTCTGGGTGAGCTTAGCGGTGACCTTGGGTCTGGGCTTATGGTTTTTTTCGGCTGGCTCAGCGCGTTATTCGCTGCTGACCTTGGCGGGTGAACCATTCGTGCTCGAAGTCGCCGAGACTCCCATCATGATTACGCGGGGACTGCGAGGAAGGTCAGGCATTGCCGACAATGGCGGCCTGGAGGTGCACCTCAGGAAACCTGCGATCCTCAGTTACTCGACGCGCTCGACGCCATTCCCCATGGATGTGCTCTATTTCGATGCCGACGATCTGGTCGTGGCCATCGATCGTCTGCCAGCCGATGATCCGCGTCTGCCCGGCTCAACCAGTCCGCAGCCGGTGATGGGTGCGCTTTTGTTGCCGGGCGGCACCGCCCAGCGACTGCTCATCCGTCCCGGTTATCAGATTCCCTTTGGGCGGCGATGGCAGCGGCATCGCGATGGGGTTGGAAATCTCGAGTAAGTTCCGCATCAGGAAAGACACCAGGTCGGCATCGGCACCCATGTGCCTGTGCCTAGGATTCTGTCGGAGATAGACTCCTGAGAGGCGTTCCTGGGGGCGCGGGCGACTCGCCCGCGATTTCACGTCATCGAACGCGGGCGAGTCGCCCGTGCCCCCAGAATCGAGCCGGTCGAATCTATCTCCGACAGGCTCCTAGAGCCGGGCTATTTCTTCTTCCATTGGCCATCGCGCGTGCGCAGCCATTCGCCGACACGGGCATTTTGGTAATTGCGCATCGCATTGCGTTCGCCGATCAGCGCCGCGGTGACCTGGGTCTCGGCGGCGAGCAGCAGGTAGAGCCGGTTGCGATCATCGTTTTCAGCTTCGATGAGGGTCGTCACGGAGGCATCGGTGTTGGTGTTCACGACCGCCACGAGGCCATTGGTGCATTCGCCGATCGTGCCCCTGGCCTTGGCGGCGGCGAGGGCGGCGGCGCGGGTGGCGAAGGATGCTTTCAGTTCAGTCTTGGCGGCCTGGTTTTCAGGACTTTCCGCAGCCACCGCAGAAATGCTGATGAAGCTCAGGAGGCAGGAGATGAGGAGCAGATGACGACGCATGATGGACCTCACTTCACGGGCGCGGCAGGCGCTTGGACGGCGGGAGCTGGGGTGCTGATCGTCGGAGATGGCGCCGGTGTCGGTGCAGGTGCAGGTGCAGGCGCAGGAGAGGCGAAGAACTCATCCAAGGCGCGGTCGATCTTGATGTTCACATCGACGGTGAGGTGAATTGGCTCGACCTTGACCGTGTAGCTGCAGCCGACCGTGAGCAGCAGGGGGAGTAAGCAGAACGTACGCATAGGACCTCAGGGAGCAAAGAAGCGATCGATGGTGGAGTCGGGGGGAGTGCTGGCGTCCCCCGCCGCCGGCTGATTCTGCCAGCGTTGCATGAACAGCGCATCGGCAAGGGCGCGCTCCAGGCCACGGAGGTTGAGATCCAGGCTGCCGATGGCCAGGGGCTGCTCGCCATGGCGGCCATGGCCGCTGAGGTGCACGCGCGCGACGCTGGTTAACGGCGTCTCGGGAACAAACTCGATGCGCAGGGAATCGAACAGCAGATCGGCAACGGTGTCGACGATCTGCGTATCGACGACGACGAAGCCGGTGCGGATCGCGCTGATCAGTGCCGTGCGATCCTTGAGATGCAGCCAGCCGCTGGCCGGATCAGCCTGCAGCGAGCCACGCCCGAATGCGAACACGTAATCCGGCCATGTGAGAGTCAGCGGCAGGTTGCCCGAGATCAGGCCCCCGCCGCTGACCTGGCGCGGAATGGTGAGCTCCAGCAGGGCGCCAAGCTCGATGCGGCTCAGGCCGATCACGCCGCTAGCCTGGCCATGGACGAGATCGACGGCCAGCTCGGGAATGGTCAGCCGCCCGCCGCACCAGGCGATCGAGGCGGCGCTGATGTCGATGCCTGCGGGCAGGCGGGCGGTGACCCGGGCGCTGCCGTCGCCAAAGACCAGGCTGCCAATGGTCGCCGAGCGGAAGGTGACCTGCTTGGTGCCGGCGGTCGAGAATGGCGTGAAGCCGGTGATCGCGGTCGCCGCCGCCAGTCCTTCGACGGTGAGCTGGGCCTGGGGATCGCGGAAGGTACCCTCGGCGAGGCTGAGATGCAGATTGGGGATGATCTGCTCGCGGGTGACCACGACGGTGCCGGAGACATCGAGGTCGCCGGTCAGCTCGCGCTGACCCATGTCGGGCACCGCCCTGCGCACGGCGGCAGGATCGACGATGGTGAAGCGCGGCACGACTACCGCGAAGGTCCCGCCGCGTTGGCGCAGGTCATACCAGCCGTCGACCTGCCCCTGCCCGTGGTCGAGCACCGCCAGCCGGGCGGCGCCGCCGATGCGCTGATCGACGCCGCGCAAGTGTGCCGCCAATTGACGCAGGGGGAAGCCGGCGACTTCGACGCCGGTGAACTGCAGCGAGCCATCGAGCTGCGGATCAGTCCCCAAGCTCCAGGGCAGGGTGCCGTCGATGCTGGCGATGCGCACGCCGGGGGCGTTGACCTCGGCGTGCTGCACCTGGAGCACGGCGGTGCCGCTCAGGCGCCGGTCGAGCCACTGGGCGCTGATCTCGGTGAGCAGGCTCGGCGCGTTCAGGGTGGCGGATCCGTCAGCACTCGCCACCCGCAGCGCGGTGCATGACACCATGCCCCGGCCGTGCCAGGTCTCGGCGAGCTTGGTGAAGGTCATCGCCAGGCCCGCCTGACCGCTGGCGCTTATCGGCAGCGGCAGCCACGGCCGTATAAGGCCGGCCAGGGCGGCGAGGTCCACGCCCGCGAAGCGTAGCGAACCAGCTGCGCTGGCGAGATCGGCGCTCGCATGCGCATCGAGGTCCAGATCGGCGCCCAGCAGGCGTGCCCGACCGGCGAGATCGAACCGCTGATCATGACTCAGGAGGGTCGCCTTCGGGACCTCGATCGCGATCCCGAGCACCTGCGCCTGCACCGCTTCGACGTGCACCTCGCCAGCGAATACGGCG
>JBILBP010000303.1:0-3580 GCA_044353645.1 Planctomycetota bacterium
AAACATGCTCGCCTGCACCGATTTGGCGAGATCCATCTCCTGCTTCATGCGTTCGCCATCGACCATGGCCTTGATCAGCTGGGCATTGTCGAGCGCGATCGCGGCCAGCGAGCAGACCGTCTCTGCCAGACGCTGCTGGCCGGGGCCGAAGGTTTCCGCGGGATTGCCCAAGAGCACCACGCCCTTCGTGGCGTCGCGAGTGGTCAAGGGCAGGGCCAGCAGGCCGCTGAGTTGGGCCTTGAGGCCGGTGAGATCGAGGACGCTGGCTTGTTCCTCGGCGGAGACGCAGAGCAGGGTGCCGGCGGCATGGACGACATCGACCACGCGTTGGCCGGTGGCGCGGATGAGGATGTGATCGAGATACGATTCGCGCAGCCCCCAGGTGACGCGCGTCACCAGCACGCCCTTTTCATCGGGCACCAGCACTGCGCCGACCTCGGCACGCACGGCAGTGAGCACGGTCTCGAGGATCTTCACCAGCAGGACATCGACTTCGAGATGGCGTAGCAGATCGCCGGCGGTGAGCAGGTGGGTGATCTGTTCGCGGGCCATGCGCAGATCGCGGCTGGTCGATTCCTGGCGATGGATGTGCATCAGCACCGGACCGAGGATCGCGCACAGCCGGCCGATGCTCGCGGGTTCGGCCATCGCCGGATTGACCGCCAGCAGCCCCACGGGCTCCTTGCGGCTATGGAGGATGAATTGGTGGGCTTCCGGAATCAGGCCGAAGGGGATGTCGGCGACCTGGCGTTCGCAGGCGAAGGCCGCCGCCGGATAGAACGCCCGCGATTGGCTATCGGCCAAGTACAGGATGGCGGGGGTGGCTCCGAATAATTCGAGCAGTTCCGTTAAGCGTTTGATCAGCGTCGAACTGCTTTCCGCCTGCAACAAGTTATCGGCAAGTTCTTCGATCATGTCCGCGGCGAAATCGTGGGCCATATCCACAGCTTACCCTGCAACCCTTTGCCGCGCGAGGATGGTTTTCAGGGGGTGAATGTAGTGGGCATAAAGTAGACTGGGATAAAGAGGGACCGATGCTTAGTGGGCAACGGCAAGCGAGCAGGGGCCAGGGGCCAGGAGCCAGCGCAGGGACCAGGGGCCAGGGGCCAGGGGCCAGGGGCCAGGGGTCAGGGGCCAGGAGCCAGGGGCCAGGGACCAGCTTTTGAAGCTCGAAGCTCGAAGCCCTAAGCTCGACTCGGGTAGACATGATTGCTGGTCGTCACCGGAGTCATCGGCACGTGGTCATCCACAGCACCGGTGCATCAGGTTGTTCAGCATGCGTCCGATTTGATGGGTGTGGTTGACGATCTCAGTGACTTGTTGAGCATTGAGGATCCCGGCATCGCCGGCGATGAGGGTGAGGGCCTGGGTCTCGGCATTGGAGCCGTCGGCGATTTTGAGGAACCGTACGAAATCACGATCGCTACCGCGCTCGGCACCTTCGGCGATATTGGCGGCAACGCTGATACCAGTAGCCTGTCGAAGATAGGCTTGGTCGGCTGACTCGGTCTCGTACGGCATCTCCGGCGTTGGCAAAACGGTCAGATAGCTCTCGCTATCCGCCCGCCTTGCCGCCTTGGATCTGCCGTACGATCCCTTCGCCATCCTCGGGCGCCTATCTCCGACAGGCTCCTGGCGCGGCGGATCTGCGAGATGAGGTCGCCCTCACCGCGCACCCCGCGGGTGGCTGAGGTGACGTGCTGCACCAGTTTTCGGGCATGATTCCAGACGAGGAGGTTCGAGTAACGCGGCATAGGAGGTGTCCTTTCGCCGCTCCACAGCCTGACCGCGCGCAGGGGTCAAGGCCGCGCAGCGCCGTGCCCCGGCACGGGCAGCCTTGACGCCGAGCACGATCAGGATGCTGGCGAGGAGAAGGACACCGGCTGCGTTACGGCAACTCCGTAAACCGAAGTCGAGCTTCAAAAGCTGGTAGCTGGTAGCTGGTAGCTGGTAGCTGGTCACTGGTCACTGGTCACTGGTCACTGGTCACTGGTCACTGGTCTCTGGTGCTCACCAACGATACCCAAGGCGAATATATCCGACGGTATCCTTTTTGCCGTCGAGCTGCTGGGCGACACCGAGTCCGGGGGCGAAGCGCAGGGCCCACACTTCCACATCGGCGGCGAGTTCGCCACCCGTCGAGCGGAACCAATCGCCGTTGCCATGCAGGTGATCGCTGGAGACCTGGGCGCCATCATAGAAGCCTTCGAGGGTGACCTGCCGCAGGCCGAAGGGTGTGGTGCCATAGTTGTCAAAGGGCCGCCACAGCGGCAGGCGGTACGCAGCGCTGTAACCAACAAGATAGTAGCCCGAGGAGACCGGGTCGCGATAGCCGCGTGGGCTGAGGGTCTGGGCATTGCCACCGATGGTGAACTGGCTCTGCAGATTGGCCCCGCCGGTCTGGTCGCTCCAGCCGGCGTAGCCGGCGCCGACCACCTGATGGCCCCAATGCGGGAGGAGGCTCCAGGTGTAGGCCGCCAGTGCCGTCAGGCGTTTGCTCTCGAGGTCACCGCCAAGGCCCTGGTAGCCGCTGACGCGATAGCTGGCGAGCAGCGTCGGTCCATCTTCGCGGCTAAAGCTGGTGGGGAATTCGGTGGTATCTGAAAAGCCCACCAGAGCTTCCGCATAGTGCTCGTTGCCGATGAAGGGATCAGGGCTGATGACGGTTTGCCCGGCATAGGCATCGGCGGCGGAATCGACTCCGCGATAGTTGGTGGCGCCGAGGGCCAGGCTCAGGTTCAGGCGACGTTCCCTGCCGGCGAGATTCCAGCCCGCCCGTCCCTCGACGGTGCTCTGGTTTTCAATGTAGTTGTAGCGATTGCCGGCGGCGGTGACGATGTCATCGGCATAGGCGACCTCGCTGCGCCAGGCGGAGGCACGGAAGCCGATCACGTACGGCGACCACGTGTAACCGGCATAGCCGACGGCGCTATGCTCGAAGTTGCCGACGCCGGCCCCGACCAGGACCTGGTGGGTGTACAGCGGATCGGCGGCAATCGCCTGCACCCCGATGCCGCCGTACGGTGTGACCACGGTGCTCGGAGTCCAGAACAGGAAACGCAACTCGCGCACGCCCCAATAGGCGCGTTCGATAGCAGGAATGGCGGCGGCGGCGGCTTGACCTTCAGCGCGCGGCGGCATCGGCGTGGGCGTCTGCGCCGGGCCGTCGACGGCACCGGGCTGCGTCGCGACCGGCGCCGGCCAGGCCAACGTCAGTGTCGGCACCGTGGTGGCGAAGCGTGTCGCATCGTTGGCAATGCGGCTGAGGTACGGTCCGTGCTGATCGAAGCTGACCAGCGCCAGCTCGCGGCCATCGGGGCTGGGCACGCAGGCGGTGACGCCACCGATGACGTTGGTCACCGGCACCAAAACTTTGGGCTGCGCGACATCGACGCGATAGGCATTGGCCACGCCGGTATGATCGGCGCAGACGAACAAGCTCTGGCCATCGGCGGTCCAGCTCGGTTGGATCAGCCGGCCATGGACCTCGAGGAGGACGGTGCGCTGCTGCGGATCCGCGAGGGGCGCGAGCAGCAGACGTGAGCCGCGCTGATCGGTTTCGACCCACGCCAGTTCCTCA
>JBILBP010000042.1:0-11985 GCA_044353645.1 Planctomycetota bacterium
GCCTGGTAGGGTGGCAGCGCACGTTCAGGGGTGATGATCGACACGGTCAGCATGGCAGGGTTCCGCTTGTCAGGGTTCGTGTTGGACGGTGCTCAGGCGAGCACCGCGACCCTTACTTCTTCAGCTTCTCGGCCTTGGTGACGACGTCTTCGATGGTCCCGACGTACATGAACGCTGATTCTGGCAAGGTGTCGTAGTCGCCGGTGAGGATCGCCTCGAAGCTGCGGATGGTGTCATCGAGCTTCATGATGATGCCTTTCATGCCGGTGAACTGTTCGGCAACCGCAAACGGCTGGGACATGAAGCGCTCCAGGCGGCGGGCGCGCGAGACCAGGCGCTTGTCATCGTCTGAGAGTTCATCGACGCCGAGGATGGCGATGATGTCCTGGAGATCCTTGTAACGCTGCAGAACTTTCTGCACGCCGCGGGCAACGCCGTAGTGGCGTTCGCCGACGATGTGCGGCTGCAAGATGCGCGAGGTCGAGGCCAACGGATCAACCGCCGGGAAGATGCCTTTTTCGGCGATGCCACGAGCGAGGTTGGTGGTCGCGTCAAGATGCGCGAAGGTGTTCGCCGGGGCCGGATCGGTGTAGTCGTCGGCAGGCACGTAGACGGCCTGGATCGAGGTGATCGAGCCACCCTTCGTCGAGGTGATGCGTTCCTGCAGCTGACCCATTTCGGTGGCCAGGGTCGGCTGGTAACCCACGGCTGAAGGCAGACGGCCCAAGAGCGCCGACACTTCCGAGCCAGCTTGCGTGAAACGGAAGATGTTGTCGACGAACAGCAGTACGTCCTTGCCCGAGACATCGCGGAGATGTTCGGCCTGGGTCAGCGCCGAGAGCGCGACGCGCAGACGGGCGCCGGGCGGCTCGTTCATCTGGCCGTAGACCAGCGAGCAGCGGCTTTCACCGGTCTTGACCTTGGGATGACCGTTCTCGTCCCACATGGCGTGACCCTTGTCGTCTTTCTCGACCTTGATCACGTCCGACTCGATCATCTCGTTCCACAGATCGTTGCCTTCGCGGGTCCGTTCACCGACGCCGGCGAACACCGAGTAGCCACCGTGGGCCTTGGCGACGTTGTTGATCAGCTCCATGAGGATCACGGTCTTGCCCACGCCGGCACCACCGAACAGTCCGATCTTGCCACCCTTGACGTAGGGCGCGAGCAGGTCGACGACCTTGATGCCGGTGACGAAGATCTCGGTCTCGGGGTTGAGGTCCTTGAACGCCGGCGCCTGGCGATGGATGGGATCGCGCTTGCAGGCGGCGGAGACCTGCGGGCCGTTGTCGACGCACTCGCCGAGGACGTTGAAGATGCGACCGAGGGTCTCGACGCCGACCGGCATGGCGATCGCGCGGCCGGTGTCGGTGACCTGGGCGCCACGGGTCAGGCCGTCGGTCGAACCCATGGCCACGGCGCGGATGCGGTTGCGCCCGAGGTGCTGCTGGACCTCCGCCACCAGGCGCGAGCGGACGCCGGTCGCGGGATCGACGAGCTCCGTCTCGATGGCGTTGTAGATCGCGGGCAGAACCGAAAATTCCGCGTCCAGCGTGGAGCCGATGACCTGGACGACAGTGCCGATGTTACTCATGGGGATAGCTTTCTCGAATCGCGTTTACGTGAGGAGGATCAGGCCATGGCCTCGACCGCGCCGGTGATCTCAGCGATCTCCTGCGTGATCTTGGCCTGGCGGCCACGGTTATAGGCGCCACCGAGGGCCTTGACCATGTCATTGGCGGCATCGGTGGCGTTCTTCATGGCCACACGGCGCGCGGCATGCTCGGCGGCACTGGTCTGCAGCATGGCGCTGAACAAGGCGGTCTTGATCACCTGCGGCACCAGGGCGGTGAGCAGTTCTTCAGCGTCGGGGATGAACTCGTATTGCGGCTTGCGGCCGGCACCGGTGGTCGCGAAAGGGGTCGCGGCTGTCACTCCACCACCGGCATCGCCACCGGCCGGCAGCAGCACGAGCAGGTCGGGGACCTGGCGGGCAGCGGAGATGAAGCGCGAATACACGACTTCGACGACGTCGACCTGCTTGTCGAGGAAGCGCTGGATGGCGTCATCGGCGAGGGGCTCGGCCTGGGCGTACTTGGTCGCCCCGATGAGGCCGCTGTGCGCGCTCACCGGCGTCATGCCGTTGAAGCGCAGGGTCGAGGCGGCTTTCTTGGAAAGGGCCACGAACTCGACGGTGTAGCCCTTGGCGCGGTGCTCGGCGGCGCGCTTGAGGGCCAGCGCCGCGAGGTTGGCGTTGAAGGCGCCGGCGAGGCCGCGATCGGAACAGGCGAGAAGGATACGTACGACCTTGGGCGCACGCTTGGCCATCAACGGATGACTGACGCCACCGGCGGCGGCGGCCAGCTCGGACATCAATTGCCGCAGACCTTCGGCGTAAGGCCGAGAAGCGGCAGCCGCATCCTGCGCCTTCTTGAGCTTGGCGGAGGACACCAGCTCCATGGTGCGCGTGATCTTCTTCGTGTTCGCAGCGCCTTTACGACGCTTACGGAGGTCGCGGAGATTGGCCATGTTCGACTCAGGCCAGCTTATGCTTGGTCTTGAAGGTCGTCAGGAAACGGGCGACGGCTTCCTTGAACTTGGCGTTGCCGGCATCCGACAGTTCGCGTTTCTCGTGGATCTCTTTGGTGATCTCGGCGTACTCGGTCTGGATGAAGGCGAGGAATTCCTTCTCGTAGGTGCCGACGTTGGCGACCGGGATGGTGTCGAGCATGCCTTCGCCGGCACCCTTGATCATCAGCACCTGGTTGGCGACATCCTGCGGCGCGGCCTGGGGCTGCTTGAGCAGTTCGACGAGACGCGCACCGCGATCGAGCTGGCGCTGAGTCGAGGCATCGAGCTCGGTGCCGAGCTGCGAGAAGGCCTCGAGTTCGCGGTAGGCCGCGAGATCGAGACGCAGGGTGCCGGCGACCTTCTTCATGGCCTTAATCTGGGCGGCACCACCGACGCGCGACACCGAGATGCCGACGTCGACGGCCGGACGCTGGCCGGCATTGAAGAGGTCGGGCTGGAGGTAGATCTGACCGTCGGTGATCGAGATCACGTTGGTGGGGATGTACGCCGAGACTTCACCTTCCTGGGTTTCGATCACCGGGAAGGCGGTCAGCGAGCCGCCGCCGAGCTTGTCGGAGAGCTTCGCGGCGCGTTCGAGCAGACGGCTGTGGAGATAGAACACGTCGCCAGGGTAAGCCTCGCGGCCGGGCGGGCGGCGCAGCAGCAAGGACATCTCGCGGTAGGCCGAGGCCTGCTTGGTGAGATCGTCGTAGGCGATGAAGGTCGCCAGTCCGCGGCCGCCAACCGCTACCGGCTGCTGAACGTACTTGCCGTTGGCGAGCTTGGGCACGCCGTTCTCATGTTCCCAGGTGCTGTACATGAAGAACTCGGCCATCGCTGCGCCGGCGTAGGGGGCGAGGAACTGCAAGGGCGCGGGCTGCGAGGCGCTGGCGGTGACGACGATGGTGTAGTTCATCGCGCCGGCTTCTTCGAGCTGCTTGACGATTGCGGCGACGGTCGATTCCTTCTGACCGATGGCGACGTACACGCAGATGACGCCCTTGCCCTTCTGATTGATGATGGTGTCGATGCAGATCGCCGTCTTGCCGACCTTGCGATCGCCGATGATCAACTCGCGCTGGCCGCGGCCGACGGGGATCATCGCATCGATGCACTTCAAGCCAGTCTGCAAGGGCTCATGCACGCTCTTGCGATCGGCGAGGCCGGGGGCCGGCGATTCGACGCGTCGAGTCGCCTCGGCGTTGATCGGGCCCTTGCCGTCAACGGGGCGGCCGAGCGCGTCGACCACGCGGCCGAGCAGCGCCTGGCCGACGGGGACTTCGAGTACGCGCTTGGTGCGCTTGGCGATGGCGCCTTCCTTGATGCCCAGGTAATCGCCCATGATCACCGCGCCAACGTTGCCTTCTTCGAGGTTCAGGGCCAGGCCGTAGACCCCGTTGTCGAAGGCGATCATCTCGCCGGCCATGCACCCGGACAGGCCGGTGATACGGGCCACGCCGTCACCAACCTGGACGACGGTGCCGACTTCATCGACGATCAATTGCGGGCCGCCGTAATTGGCCAGTTGCGCCTTGATCAGGGAGGTCATCTCGTCTGCGCGGATCTTCATTGGGAGCTCGGTGCTATCTGGGAGTGAGATCTAAAAGGAATAAGGTTTGGGCCGCGTCTTAGACGTCAGCGGCCCACAGATGGTCGGTGACCGGAGTGGTGAGCATCGCCTGACGCATTTCGACCAGTTGGCGCTTGATGCTGGCATCGACGTAGTTGTCGCCGATGCGCGCGGTGTAGCCGCCGATCAGGCTGGGGTCGACGCTGATGTCGAGCTGGGCGCCCTGGCCCTGGCGATGCTTGATGCGCGCGTCAAAGGGCCCGCGGAAGTCGTCGGTCATGGCTACAGCGACCTTGACCTTGACGTGGATGATGCCTTCTTCGGCTTCGAACTGGCGGATCGTTTCACCGAGAATCGCTGCCACCGATTCCAGGCGATTACGATCGACCAGCAGCTGCAAGAGATCATAGATCTCCTTGGGTTCGTGGGCGACCACGCCGCCGACGGTCTGTTTGGCGAGGGTCTTGCCCACCAGCGGATTGTCGAGCGGACGCAGGACTTCGGCACTGAGCGCGTCGATGAGTTTGCGGCAGGAGGCGATGACCGCCTCGGTCGTGCCGCGCTCGCGGGCGACCGCGAGCAGGGCAGCAGCATAGACGCCGGGGATGGTGGCGGAGGCCATGGTTGGTTCCGTCAGGCGTTCTGCGCGTCAAAACGCGCGAGGGCGGCCGTGATCAGGTCTTCGTGCTTGGCGGCATCGAGGCGTTCGCTGATGACCTTTTCCGCCACCAGGGTGGCGACTTCGGCGATCTGCTTACGCAGGTTGGCCACCGCCGCGTGGCGGGCGGCTTCGATCTCGCGCAGGGCACGGACGCGCATCGCTTCGATCTCGATCCGGCCATGCTCGATGAGCTTGGTCTTGTGCTCTTCGGCGTCACGACGGACTTCCGCCATCAGCTCGGCGATGCGCACTTCGTGGGCCTTGCGCTCTTTCTCGTTCTCTTCGCGCTGACGCTTGGCCTGGCCGGCAGCCTCTTCGGCTTCCAGCAGATCCTTGCGGATCTTGGCTTCGCGAGCATCGACGGCGACGAGGATCTGCTTCACCCCGACCTTGAAGAGGATCAAGGCGAAGACCACGAAGGCCGATAGGCCCCAGATGAATTGCGGCAGATTACTGGTGAGAATCTCGTTCATGTCTGTCCCAATGGCCCACGGGCGGCAGTGTCCGAATCGACGTGCGACGTAACTGGCCCGGCCGCGACGGCGACCGGGCCCGACGACTTAGTTCAGGATGAAGGTCAGCACGAAGCCGATGAGGGCCAGGGCTTCGATGAAGGCGAAGCCGAGGAATGCCATCGTGCGCAGCTGGGCAGCCTGTTCGGGCTGGCGGGCCATGCCCGAGATCGCCGCGAAGAACACCAGGCCGATGCCGATGGCGCCACCGAAGGCGGCGAGGCCGAAGGCCAAGCCTTTGCCAAGGACCGAGAGGCCGTGGTTCATGTCGCCGCTAGCGGCTTTTGCTGATTCGACAGCGATTTCGGCAGTCGGGATGCTCTGGGCGAGGGTGGAGACGAGGGTGACGAGGTCGGCCATGATGGGCTCCTAGAGGGAAAACGGGTTGAATCAGTGTTCGGGGTGGATGCACGAGCCGATGAACACGGCACTGAGCATCACGAAGACGTAAGCTTGGACGAGGGCGACCAGCAGCTCGAGGAAATAGAAACCGACGGCGACGACCCAGCCAAAGACACCCAGGCCAAAGGTCATGGCGAGGTTGCTGGGATCACCGGCGTAGACGATGAATCCGAGGCTGGCGAAGACCAACAGCAGGGTGTGGCCGGCGAGCATGTTGGCGAAGAGTCGGATGGCGAGGACCGCGGGTTTGATCAACAAGCTCATCCACTCAAGAAATAGGAGCAGGACGAACACGAAGGCATCCATCGGATTCCAGCTGAATTTCACCGGCACCAGCTTGAACCAGAAGCCACCGGCGCCGTTATGGACCATGCCGAGCACGACCATCAGAGCGAAGATCGGCAAGGCGAAAGCGACGGTGACCGCAAAGCTGCCGGTGGCGGTCGCGAACAGCGGGATGATACCAAACAGATTGCAGGTCAGCAGCAGCAGGAAGAGGCTGGCGAGGAACGGCGTCCAGGCATCGGGATGATGCGGAATGCTGGGACGCACGATGTCGTCACGGATGTAGAGCACGACGGCTTCCATCATGTGACCGAAACGCCCGGCGGGCACCAGCTGATCGGCGCGGCGGCGATTGAACACCAGCAGCGTGAGAGCCATGAGGGTCAAGGCGACTGTCGACCAGAAGGTCTGCTGGGTGAAAAACGACAGGGCCCGGGGCATAGTCGCCAGGGCGCCGTGTTCGGCCACGGTCATGGCCTTGGCGAGGACGCTGGCTTCGACGCCGCTGTGGCTCTGGGCGTAGTCGGTGGCCCACGCCGTGATGTTGGCGCTCGGGGTGGTCGTCGCAAAAGCTTCTTGGTGGACGATGCTCTCAAGATTGTGCTGGGCGTAGGCCGGCAGGTTCAAAATGAGCTTGAAGCCTGAGCCGTGCACCCATTCGATGGCCGGGTACGGACTATTATGACTCGCATTGAGGGCAGCGAAATTGAAGACGTCAGACACAGTACGGTCTCCAGCCGGCGGGCAGGTAGGTGCGGTCAGCGGGCAGGCAGGTGCGGTTCATCGGCTGCCTTCGCGGATGACCAGATAGATGCCAGCGGCCATGAACAGCATTGAGCTGCCAAGCGTCGCCCAGGGCATGCTATTGAAATGGTGATCGATGCCGAGCCCGAGGGCGACACCGATGATCACGGCGCCGATCAACAGCCACGCCGCACCCATTCCGGCGAGCGGATTTGATTTTGGCTTCGGTGCAGCTGGTCGCTGATCGTTGCTCATCATAAGGTGGGCGGAGTTTAGCATAAGTGGGCGGGCGGCACCCTAACCCACGCATCAAAGCGTCAATGTCAGCGTGATTTGGTATGTCGTTCGGTAACCGTTAAGGAGCCGTTGCATGTGTTTTTGTTATTCCAAACAAGGGAGGGGGCGTGCAACTACGGGAAATGGATGCTTGGAGAGATCAGGCTGGGTGTTCAGGAAGTATTTTAGCAGCAATGGTGCGATCTTTTAGCCGACAGCTACCGATTGCTCCGTGGTCGGGGGGTTAAGACTCCTCATCCCATGGCCATAAGCAGCATCCATGCATGAGCCGTCTCGCCCGCTTGGGCCGTTGCCCAGCGCCCGCCCGGACTTCGATGCCGAGGACCTGGCGGCGACGACGCCCGCCCACGATGGTTATGCGGTCGCGAATTTGGCCGATACGGTGCCGACCGCGCTCGCGACGGCCGCCGAGGCACGGACGCTGATCTCGATGCCGACCCCGGTTTCAGCTTCAGTTCCAGCTTCAGCTTCAGCTTCAGTTCCAGCTCAAGTCCCAGCTCAAGTCCCAGGTCAGGCCCCGGGTCCAGTCACCCGCTCGGAGACCGGTAGCTTCTCCCAGACCGGCAGTTCATCCACCTCGAGTAGCTACACGCGCTTCGGGACGCGCCTGGGTCGGACCCGCATCAACCATCACCTGCAGCTCACCGATCAGCAGCTGGATGAGCGCTTGCAGCTGTCGCGCTCGTCGGTCCTCACCGATATGACCGCGGCGCGTGGCGCGCAAGCGGTGCCTAAGGGTCTGCAGAAGCTGGTCACCGACCAGGGCACGGATGCACGCTACCACATCAACCGGCCGCTGGCCGCCGGTGGCATGGGTGCGGTGCTCGATATCCAGGACAATGACTTCCGTCGCGGGGCGGCGATGAAGGTGATGCACGGGCGCTTCACCAAGGATCCCCAGGCTCTCGAGCGCTTCCTCGCCGAGGCCCAGGTCACCGCCCAGCTCGAACACCCCAATATCGTGCCGATCCACGATATGGGCGTGATGCCCGATGGTTCGCTCTACTTCACCATGAAGCTCATCGAGGGCCTGTCGCTGGGCGACGTGGTGAAGCTGCAGCGCATCCATGCCGGCTTGCTGACGCGTGACGACTATCTTGCTGACAAGGTTAAGAAGGAAGCCACGAAAACTCCTGACGCACGAAGGAGCCATGAGCAGCTCGCCGCCGAGTACGATGCCGACGTCAGCAAGGGTGTCGAGATCGCCGCGCGCTTCACCCCGGAAGCGACGCTGCTGATGTTCCTCAAGATCCTCGATGGCGTGGGCTTCGCCCACAGCCGCGGGGTGGTGCATCGCGACATCAAGCCCGATAACATCATGCTCGGCGCCCATGGCGAAGTGCTGGTGGTTGACTGGGGCATTGCCAAGGTCCTCAAGAAGGCCGATCGCGAATGCGAGTTCGTGCGTAAGATCGAACGCGAGGTGGTGTCTGTGCGCGATGAGCAGGCGATCAGCGCCACGGTCAGCGGCTCGGCCATGGGGACTTTGTTCTACATGCCTCCTGAACAGGCCTGCGGTGAGCTCGAACGCCTCGATGGGCGCAGCGATATCTACGCTCTCGGCGCGACTTTGTACGAGCTGCTGGCCCTGCGTCGCTGCTTCGAAGCCAAGTCCCTGGCCGAAGCCCTGGCGATCATCACTACCGGCGACTGGGTGCCGCTCGATCGCGTCCTGCCCACGCTGTCCAAGGATCTGGTGGCGATCGTGCACCGCGCGATGGCTCTCGACCCCGGGCGTCGCTATGGCGATTGCGGGCAGTTCGCTGACGACATCCGGCGCTACCTCGCCGGGCAGGCGGTCTTGGCGCGGCAGCGCAATGTCATCGAATTGGTCGGTGCCTGGGTCGCGGCCCATAAGCGCCAGGTGCAGGTCGGCGCTGGCGGCCTGGTGCTGATCGTGGCGACCATCGCCGGCACTACCAGTTACCTGCACCATGCCACGGTCCAGGCCGGCAACGCCAAGCTCGGCGAAGCCCAAGCGCGCTACGCGGCGGCGCAGAAATCCGACGCCCTCGAAGGCTACCAGGAAGCGAAGCAGATCCTTGCCACTGCCAGCGGCTTCATTGCCAATGATGGGCGCATCTCTGAGCTGCGCGAGGCCATCAATCAGTCGATCAAGGATGCGCAGCGCCGTCAGGACGAGGAGCGCAAACGCCAGGCAGCGCAGATTTCGGCGAAGCTCTCCTACGACGAGGCCCTCAAGCTGTCCGCGGAAGAGCGTTATGAAGATGCCGAGTCCAACATCAACGCAGCCTTGCGCATCGACCCGCTGAATGCGGATTTCCTGAAGACCCGCGATGAGATCCGCCGCTTGCTCAACGACCGCCGGCTGCGCCAACGTGCCCAGCAGGCACGTGAGCTGCGCGCGCAGGCGGATGCGGCCCTGGTCACCGCCGATCAGCTGACGCGCGATAACGAGCGGGTGGTGGTCTTGCTGGAGGCGGCGAAGACTGCTTTCGATCAGCTCGAATCGCTGCCGCCGGTGGCCGGTACGCAGGAGCAGATCCAGCGCTACACCACTCTGCGCGTCAGCGCCGAACAGGCCCGCAGTCATAAACGTCTGGCCGCCGAAGCTGTGCCGCTCAAGAAGGCGGCCCGCGAAGCCCTCACCGCCGAGCGCTACGAGGCGGCGCGCGCCGCTCTCGAACAGGCCCGAGGCAAGACTCCCGAAGACCAGGATTTAGTACTGCTCAACGATGAGCTGGTGAGCGCCGAGACCCGCTACCATGATCAGCAGGCGCTGCTCAAGGCGCGCAAGGATGCCGACCAGGCCTTGGAGATGGCTCGCGGTTTCGAGAAATCTGGCAAGCTCGACGAGGCCCTGGCGCGGATCGACGTGGCCTTGACCTTCGTGTCCAACGATGGCAAGGCCCTCGCCCTGCGCGAGCAGGTGCTGCTCAAGAAGCGTCAGGCCGAACAGGAGGAGCGGCGCATGGCGGCGATCGCCGTCGCCGAGACGGCGATGACGGAAGCCAATCGGGAGCAGAAGATCAGCGCCGAGGCCTATCAGCAGGCGACGGCGGCGACCGTGCGCATCGTCGAGCTAGACCGCCAGCTCGGGCGGGCGCCGATCGCGCAGAAGAGCCCGTTGTTTAGCGCCATCGCCGAGCAGAAGGCGGCGCGCACGGCGATGGCCGAACATTGGGCGCTCGCCGAAGGCAAGGCCAACAGCGCCTTGGCGGCGCTCGCTGAATTCCCTGCCGAGGCCAAGGCCGGCGAGGTCCGCAAGCTCCTCTGCCAACTCTATCTGAACCGCCTCAAGGAGGCACGGAAGACACGCAGCCTGTCCGAGATCAATGCCTTCAGCAACCTCATCCGCCGCTTCGATCCTGATGGTTCGTTCAAGCGTGAGCTTGATAACCGCGGTCAGTTGACGGTCACGGGATCGCCGTCGGCGGCGGTGGTTGCGCGCGTGCTGGAAGAAGGTCCGGATACACGGCTGGTGCCATTCGGTGATCCGCTGCCGGTGACGCCGGGGGCGGCGGTGTCCTTGCCGGTGGGTAGTTATCTCGTGACCTCCGGCGCGCAGAGCATGACGGTGGTGATCAGCGCTGGGCAGAACCGCACCTTGGCCTGGCCAGGGGCTCTGCCGGCGATTCCCGGTGTGCCGTTGTCCTATGTCCCTGCGCATGGCGAACAGCAGCCCTTCCTGCTCGGGACCACCGAGGTCACCGTCGCTCAGTATCTTGAATTCCTGCGTAGTCCGGGGATTTTCGCGTCCATAGTCAAACGCTATCGTGAGTCGTATGAAAGCGGTAAACCGTTGCCCTTTCCGCATATGCCCGCGGCGATGATCGGCGATGACGCTTTCGTTCCGCTGTACTTCGCGCTCGGACACGTGCCTGCGGATGAAAGCCAGTTGGGCACGATCAGCCTCCTCCCCGGCATCGATGCCAAGCTACCCATGGGCAAAGTGACCCGCCCGGATGCGGAAGCCTATTGCACGTGGCTGTCGCAGAGCGCGAAATTGAAAGTGCGGCTGCCCAAGCTCAAAGAATGGCAATTCGCCGCCCAGGGCGGAGATGATCGCCGGGTCTATCCCTGGGGTCCCTATTTTGTCGGCCAGTTTGCCGCCACCGCCTTGTCCTCTGACCGGAAGTCTGCTGAACAGAATCAGCAGGCTGTGAAGGTCGGCTCATTCCCCGCCGATTGCGGGCCATTCGGGCATCTCGATCTGGCCGGCAATGTCCGCGAATGGCTGGGCGATAACGACCAGGACGGCCCGTTAGCTGCCGGAGCAAGCGGCGCGCTCATCGCTGGCGGCTCGTACTCCAGCGATAATCCCCTGATTTTTACCACTTCTTTCAGTGAAAGCGTGGAGCCTGATTCGGCCTATGTGCCGATCGGCTTCCGTATTCTCGTCGAGCTCCCATGAATATCGCCATGTGCCGAACCACCTCGCTGCTTTCACTCTCCCTCGTGCTGACCACCGTCTGGGCCGAGGACGCTGGCGCCCCGCCATCGACTGCTCCTGCTCCTGCTCCTGCGCCCTCGACCGAGGTGGCGGCTCCGGCTCCGGCAGCGACCAACGCCGAACCGGCACCCGTGAAAGCCGAAGACATGGTCTTCGCGCCGAACCCGCGCCGTGTACGCCCGGCGCGGACGCCGGTGACCAAGCCCTTCACCATCGGGGTTCAGCTGAGTAGCGGATACGACTCCAATATCCTTTTGGAAAACTCCGACACGCCGACCGCGACCAATGCCAAGGGCCTGGCCGTCACCGGTGAGGTTCGCGGCAATGTGCGCATCGTCGACAACGCCCGCGGTCGCCTGGGAGCGTTCGCTAGCTTTGAGGCCGACGGCTACCCCGGCAATGCGCAAGCCAACCTCATGCGTTACGGCGGCGGCCTCACCGCCAGTACCAGCGTCGGCGGCTTCGATCCTGGTCTGGTGGTGGGCTACAACCGCTTCTTCATCGATAGCGATCTGGCGGCGACGGCGCT
>JBILBP010000304.1:0-3571 GCA_044353645.1 Planctomycetota bacterium
TCGGATAACGGAAGCGCACATGGCTGAGGGTGACATCGCCACGCACCTGTGCGACGATGGTCTTCCCGGCGTTGTTTTCCTGATCCTCTTCTGCGTAGAGATGGGCCAGGGATTTGATCGCGTCATCGGCGGCGGCCATCGAGGGCAGTCCGCCGAGGATGTTGCCCAAGGCCCCAGAGATGATCCCGTAATAGCTCATGAGGATCGTCAGTTCGCCGATGGTGATTTGGGCGATGGTCCAGCTATGGCCGAGGAAGGCGAGATGATGATCACCCGAGACCGCCAGCCATACGCCCAGGCCGAGCACGAACATGTTCAGAAAGGTCGAGGTCGCCCATGAACTCGAGCCGAACAGGGAATTGACGAAGTCCAGGCGCATGCCTTCCTTGGCCACGGTGCCGGCAGCCAAGGACAGGCGCTGTTCACTGAACTCCTCAGTGGCATGCGCGCGGCTGATGCGCAAGCCGGTGAGGGTTTCATTGAGGTTGGCCATGAACGCCGTTTCCGCTTGGCGGAATTGCTCATTCGAAGATTTGATGCGTTTCCACAAGGCCCGTCCGACCATGAGATTCACCGGCACGCTGAGGGCTATGACCAGCAACAACAGGGGATTGTACCATGCGACGATGAACAGGGTCACGATCGTGACCGTGCCATACATCAGGATCGATTCAGCGATGAACATCTGGAAGCCTTCGAGACGCCCCATGTCGAGGGTGAACTTGTTCTGCAGGGCGCCTTGCTGCGCACGATCATGAAAGGCGAAGGTCAGACGGTTGATGCGGCGGATCAGCGAGCTGCGCAGGCCGGCAGCGAGCGTGCGATTGATTCGCGAGAGGAGGATACGTGCGGCGGTGGTCGAGATGACGTTGGCGGCGCACATCGCCATGGTCGCGGCGAGGGCTAGCGGCAGAGGGCCGAGGACTCGCTGCGGGTCGCAGGGATCGATGTGATCGATCAACCAGCCAGTGATCAGGGGAATCGCATAGATCGGCAGATAGCGGATGTTGTGCAGTGCCCAGATCGCGACCCATTGGGCATTGGAACCGTTCTGTAGGCGCCAATAGGCGATCACGGTCGAGGGTTGCCTACCGGCGGCAGTGGGTTCGGTGACGGCTTGGATACGGCGCGAGGGGATTGGCGGTGCATACCGCGCGAGGTCCATCATGTCTGGCATGGTGGCGATGGTGCAGGGGGGGCGTTGTTTCAATGTCTCAGACTCCTTTTTTTTGCAAAAAAAACATGAAATACACCATTAAATGCATTGATGCCCAAATCCCAGGAGTCTGTCCGCACTAGATGACCGAGTCAGCCCACCGAGTCTATTCCCGGCAGGCTCCTAGAACACCGGGACGAAGCTTGGCGGGCGTACTCGGCCGCGCCCGTAGGACATCAATCCGATTCGGCGATGACCATGGCGATGGCCATGCCATCGCTGTGGCTGAGGCTGAGATGCCAGTGGGCGATCTGCAGTCCGGCAGCGACTTCCGCAGCGCGCTGCTGCAGGCTCAGGTGCGGTGCGCCAGTCCCCGACACGACCACGATGTGCCTGAAATCGACGCCCCGTGCCCAGCCCGTGCCGAGGGCTTTCATGACTGCTTCCTTGGCCGCCCAGCGGGCCGCGAGGCGCTCGGCGGGGTCGCGGGCACTGAGGCAGTAGTCCTGCTCGTCAGCGCTATAGACCTTGTCGAGGAACCGCGCTCCCTGGCGTTGGTAGACGGCGCTGATGCGCGCGACGCCGACCAGATCGGTGCCGATGCCGACGATCATCCGACGATCATCCGCCACCATCCTTGGGCGTGACCACGGTGCGCCAGGCGCTGCGCAGCCACCACGGGGCAGCGGCGCCATCGCTGCCGCTGGCGGTCGCCACGCGGATCTGCCAGGGCAAACCCCCGCGCGGAAAGATCATTCCGGGGAGGCGTATGCGCCAGCGGCGAAGACCTTCGGTGGTACTCTGGGCCTCGGCGGTGAGGCTCGCGGGCAGCTGAGGCGCAGCCTCGGGGTTGGCGGGGAAGGTCAGCAGGAGTCCATCCTGATCGACGACCGGTCCGAGCTGGCCGATGCGCACGCGCAGGTCTTCGCTGCCGACCTCGACCCACAAGAGATGTCCGTGGCCTTCAGTGGTGGGCTCCAGGGCGTACCGCGCACTGCCGGCAGTCTGCCAGTTGAGCTGCGCCGGATCGGCGGCAGTGCGGCTGGCGACGGGCTTGCCGGCCTCAGGCACCGTCGCCGGCGTCGCCCGCAGGCCGGTGGCTTCGGCGAGCAGCAGACCACCTGGCAGGAAGCATACCTGAGCCAGCCCGGGATCGCCGGCGAGTTCGGCGACGCGGGCGATGGCGCCTTGCCGATCGAAGGCCAGGGCCACTGCCGGCTCGGGCGGTAGACCCTCGCTGCGCGTCCCGGCCAATAGGCAGCCGACGCCCTCGACGGTGGGTTCGATACCGGCGATGTCGGCGGGCAGGCGTTGCTGCCAGAGGATCGCCCCGCCCGCGAGGCTGAGGCACACCAGAGCGTGGGTCGTGGCCGTGGGCGTGACGTGCAGGTACAGGCGATCGCCGCCCTGATCCGCGTTCGCCAGGGCGACGCGCCCATCGATGACGCCCACCCATTCGCCATAGAGACGACGGACGGTGCCCGAATAGCGATCGAGGCTTACCATCTGACCGGTGGCGTTGACCGCCCAGATGGTGTCCCCTTGTGCCGCCGCCAGACGGGCGATGCCGGAGACCTTCCAGCGTAACCGGCCGAAACCGAGGTCCCAGCAGCTTAAAGTACTGTCGTCCTGGCGCGCATAGAGATCAGCGCCCATCAGCAACGGGGCCTGCGGGCTGTCGATGGGCAGGTTCGCCAAAACCACCCCGTTGAGGGCATCGACCAACTGGCTCTGATCATGACCAAGATCCGGCAGCCACAGCATGCGCCCGTCGATGAGGCGCGCATCGCGCAGGGCGGGAGCCTGCCCAGTGAGGCGCCAGAGGGGTTCGAGTTCAACTCCGGCACGGCGGGGTTGCGCCGGGTGCGCCGGCAGGGCCACGAGGTCGCCGCCGTCGGTGAGCAGCACCAGATCATCGGCGGTCAGCAGCGGGCGGGCGGGACTCTCTTCGGCGGTGGCAGGAGGAATGGCGTGACGCCACAGCTCGACGCCGGTAGCGAGGTCGTGCACCGCTGCCCACAGACCTTCCGGGCGAGTACCGGGCAGGGCGGCGGCGACGTCCTGTTGGCCGGGTCCGAGGGTGGTCGGCCAGACCACCACGCTGCGCTCGTTGATGGTCACCGGCTCGACCATCTCGCCGCCGAGGGTACCGTGGACAATGACTTTCTTGTCGCCGCGCAGAACTTCGGCGGTGAAGGGCGAGCGCACCCTGAGGGCGAGCACCGCTGGCACCAGATCGGAGCTGAAGGAACGGACCTCGACGTCATTGAAGCGCAGCAGGACATCGTCGCTGAGCAGGCCGGCAGCGGCGGCGCTGGTACCGGGCATGATCTCGATGGGAATGCCCATAGGGGCCTGCTGTGGTCGCGATCTGACGCCGAGCAACGGCCGTTGCGGCGTGCGCCACCAGGCTTC
>JBILBP010000305.1:0-3570 GCA_044353645.1 Planctomycetota bacterium
CCAACGGACGGAGGTCCGGCGGGATCACTGGCACACAGGTCTGGATCATCCACTGCGGATCATTGCCCGACGACTTCAGCTCTTCCGAGAGCTTGAGGCGCTTGATGATTTTTTCGATCTTCTGCTTGGCTTTCGTGCTGGCCAACTCTTCGCGCAGGTCGCTGATGAGCTTGTCGAGGTCGAGGTGCTTGATCAGCTCCTGCATGGCCTCGGCGCCCATCATCGCCTTGAAGTCGTCGCCGTACTTCTCATTGGCCTTGCGGTACTGCTCTTCGGTGAGCACTTCCATGTACTCGAGCGGGGTCGTGCCGGGATCGGTGACGATGTACTTCTGGAAGTAGACGACCTGCTGGAGGTTCGACGACTTCATCCCGAGGAGGATGCCCAAGCGCGACGGCATGGTCTTGAAGAACCAGATGTGCGCGACCGGCGAGACCAGGTTGATGTGGCCCATGCGCTCACGGCGCACGCGGCTGTGGGTGACGAGAACGCCACACTTCTCACAGACGATGCCCTTGTATTTGACGCCGGAGTATTTCCCGCAGAAGCACTCCCAATCCTTGGTCGGCCCAAAGATCTTCTCGCAGAACAAGCCGTCACGTTCGGCCTTGTAGTTGCGGTAGTTGATGGTTTCCGGGCGCTTGACTTCACCCTGGCTCCAGGAGCGGATGACCTCGGGCGAGGCCAAACGGATGGAGACGGCGTTGTAGTCGGGGCTGGAGAGGTTGGTCTGATCCGTGGCGATGTCGATCATGGGCCCTGCTTCGATTTATTGAGTTAATAAGTGAAAAGGATTACGGCACTCAGCCGCGCCGGAGAACACATCTCCGGCGCGGCCTTCCATCACTTGTCGATGCTCGATTCGGAATCGATCTGGGCATCGGCAGGGACATCGGCGACGAAGTCCTGATCCGGACCGTCGCCGTCGGCCTTCGGCAAGGAGCCGAAGTCGAGCGTGGAAGGCGCCGCATCGAAGGACATGTCCTCAGGGCGATGCAGACGGATGTCGAGGCCGAGGCCGCGGATCTCGTTCATGAGCACCTCGAACGCCATCGGCGTACCGTAGGTCAGCGAGCCATCGCCCTTGACCATGCTCTCATAGATCCGCGTACGACCATCGACGTCGTCCGACTTGACGGTGAGGATCTCCTGCAGCACATGCGCCGCACCGTAGGCCTCGAGAGCCCACACTTCCATTTCACCGAAGCGCTGGCCGCCGAAGCGGGCCTTGCCGCCCAGCGGCTGCTGGGTGATCAGCGAGTACGAACCAGTGGCACGCGCATGCAGCTTGTCTTCGACGAGGTGGTGCAGCTTGAGCATGTACATCACGCCAACAGTGGTCTTCTGATGCTGACGTTCGCCGGTACGACCATCGTAGAGATGGGTCTTGCCGTCTTCGGGCAGACCGGCCTCGCGGAGGATAGCGCTGATCTCGTCTTCGACGGCGCCATCGAATACCGGGGTGACGATCTGCACGTTGAGTGCGGTCGCAGCCCAGCCGATATGAGTCTCGAGGATCTGACCGACGTTCATGCGCGAGGGCACGCCAAGCGGATTGAGGACGATGTCGACCGTCCGGCCATCAGGCAGGAAGGGCATGTTCTCTTCGGGGACGATCGTCGAGATCACACCCTTGTTACCATGGCGACCGGCCATCTTGTCACCGACCTTGAGGGTCAGCTTACGAGCGACGAAGACCTTGACCATTTCGAGCACACCGGTGGGCAGATCGTCGCCGCGCTTGGCGTTGACGATCTCCTTGTCGCACTCGCTCTTGATCTCGTCGATCTTGGGATCGAACTCATCATAGATCGAGCGCGCCCGACGACGCTTCGAGCCCACGAAGTTGAGGGCGGTGACCGCCAGCTCGGCGTGGAGCTTGAGGATCTCTTCGTCGGCCATGTCCGCCGAGTACTCGACAACTTCCCCAGTCTCGATGTTGACGACGGTGCCGCCGGCAACTTCCCAGATCTGGTTGAATTTCTCACGCGCCACCGAGGCCATCTGCGAGGCGTACTTTTCCTCGATGACCTTGAGGCGCGAGGCCTCTTCCTTCTTGTCCTTCTCGGTCAAGGCGGCACGCCGCTGGAAGCGCTTGCAGGCCACCACCACGCCCTTGATGCCAGGCTTCATCACCAGCGAGTCGTCGCGCACGTCTTCGCCGGCACGGCCGAAGATCGCGTGCAACAATTTCTCTTCCGGCGAGAGCTCGGACTTGTTCTTGGGCGTGACCTTGCCGATGAGAATGTCACCCGGCTTGACCAGCGACCCGACACGCACGAAGCCGCGCTCGTCGAGGTTGCGCAGGGCTTCTTCGGAGCGACCCGGGATTTCGCGGGTGAACTCTTCCTTGCCGAGCTTGGTCTCGCGGATCTCGACCTTGAACTCTTCGATGTGGATCGAAGTGAAACGGTCTTCGGCCAGAAGGCGTTCGTTGACGACGATCGCGTCTTCGAAGTTGTAGCCGTCGTAAGGCATGAAGGCGACGACGATGTTCTTGCCGAGTGCGAGTTCGCCCTGGTCGGTACCGCCGCCATCGGCGATGATCTGACCCTTGGTGACCTTGTCGCCCGGACGGACGATGGGCACCTGGTTCAGACAGGTCCGCTCGTTCAGACCCTGGTATTTGCGCAGCGGATAGATGCGCGAGCCGATGGTGATCTGCTTGGCATCCACCGACGAGACATTGCCGTCTTCTTCGGCGATGACGACCATCGACGAGGACTTGGGAATCTCGCGTTCCATGCCGGTGGCGACTATGGGGGCCTGGCTGATGAGCAGGGGCACGGCCTGGCGCATCATGTTGGCGCCCATCAGCGCGCGATTGGCGTCGTCGTGCTCGAGGAACGGGATCAGCGCGGCGCTGACACCGATCATCTGCTTCGGTGAGACGTCAGCGTAGGTCACTTCGCCGACCGCGACCTCGGTGAACTGTCCGGCGAAGCGCACTTGGACGATTTCGTCCTTGATGCGACCCTTGCCCTCGACTTCGACCGTCGCCTGGGCGACCTTGGCCTCGGCCTCTTCGTCGGCCATCAGATAGTGAATCTCTTCGGTGATGACGCCCTTGACGACCTTGCGATACGGCGTGGTCAGGAACCCGTACTCATTCACCGCGCTGTAAATAGCCAAGGAGACGATCAGGCCAATGTTGGCGCCTTCAGGAGTCTCAATCGGGCAGATGCGGCCGTAGTGTGACGTATGCACGTCGCGCACTTCGAAGCCGGCACGCTTGCGGTTGAGACCGCCAGGTCCAAGAGCCGAGAGACGGCGCTCGTGGGTCAGCTGGCTGAGCAGGTTCGATTGATCGACGACCTGCGACAGTTCGCCGCGCTGGAAGAAGTTCTGGATGGCGCTGTCGACGGCCTGGTTGTTGAACAGGTTGCGCGGGGCGAGGGCCGCCGCGACGTCTTCCTGCTGCAGGTCACGCGAGAGCTTTTCCTTCACCGCCCGGCGCAGCTTGAGCATCGCCGCACGCAGTTCGTCAGAGAGCAAATCGGCGATCGGACGCACGCGACGATTGCCGAGATGGTCGATATCGTCGAGCTCGCCCGAGGACGAGTTGCTGCG